>NZ_JBNQTI010000004.1:0-138203 GCF_050325825.1 Kitasatospora sp. LaBMicrA B282 | reverse complement strand
GGGCCCGGGCGCGGCGAGCACCGTGGTGGGCGTGGCCGCCGCGGTGGTCCGCCCCGCGCCGCCGGTGTCGGCCCCCAACCGGCGGGTCGGGTCGGCCCCCGGCGCGGACGCGGACACCACGGTGGGCGTGGGCAGCTCGGTGCCGCGGGGCGGGGTCTCCAGGTCGAGGACGGCCGCCGCGTGTCCGGCCAGGGCGGCGGCGACCGCGGCGGGCAACCAGCCGGCGGGCAGCGGCTCGGGCCCGCCGTCGAGCAGCTCGAGCAGTTCCTCGGGGGTCGGGCGGTCTTCGGGGTCCTTGGCCAGGCAGGCCGCGACGATCGGCAGCAGCTCATCCGGCACCTCGTCGAGTGACGGCTCGTCATGGATCACCCGGTAGAGCAGCGCGGCGGGCGCCGTGTCGCCGTCCCGGCTGAACGGGCCGGCCCCCGTGACCGCGAAGACCAGCACCGAGGCGAGCGAGAAGACGTCGCTCGCCGGGCCGAGCCGCCCGCCCGCGGCCTGTTCGGGACTCATGAACCCGGGCGAGCCGACCACCAGGCCGGTGCCGGTCAGCTGGTCGCCGTCGAGCGCCCGGGCGATGCCGAAGTCGATCACCTTGGGGCCGTCGGCGGCCAGCAGTACGTTGGACGGCTTCAGGTCCCGGTGCACCAGACCGGCCTCGTGCACCGCTGCGAGCGCTCGGGCCAGGCCGATGCCGAGCGCCTGCACGGTGGCGAGCGGCAGCGGGCCGTGGGCGGCCACCGCCTCGGTCAACGAGGGGCCCAGCACGTAGGCCGTGGCCAGCCAGGGCGCGGGCCCCTCCGGCTCGGCGTCCACCACCGGCGCGGTGTGGCGCCCGGCGACGGCTCGGGCGGCGGCCACCTCGCGGCGGAACCGCTCCCGGAACTCCCGGTCCTCGGCGAGCTCGGCGCGCACCACCTTGACCGCCACCGTCCGCCCGCCGGCCGAACGGGCCAGGTAGACCCGGCCCATCCCGCCGGCACCGAGTCTGGCCAGCAGCCGGTAGGGGCCGACCTCGGCCGGGTCCACGGACTCCAGAGGCTGGAACGGCATGCTGACGGCTCCCCCTTGTGACGCAGCGCGGCGGACCGGCCGCCCCCGTCGACGGTCACCACTCGCGTGCTGGTGGAAGATCGTAGAGCCTGCGCGGGGGCGGGTGACAGGGGGTGGGGCGGGGCGCTTCCCGGCGGCCGGGGGAGTCCCCGGGCCGGTGCGCGCCGCCGCGCCCGCGCGCACCGCTCAGCTTTGCAGGCTCAGGACCGCCGCGGCGAACGCTTCCGGAGCCTCCTGGGGCACGTTGTGGCCCACCCCGGGCAGGGTCCGCACCTCGCACGGGCCGGTGAAGCGCTCCGTCCCGGTCTGGTCGGCGGCGGGAAGCACGCCGTTCTCCGCGCCGACCAGCACGACCGTGGGCGCGGCGATGGACGGCCGGTCGGCCAGCGCCCGCTCCAGGGCCTGGTACCGCGGATCGCCCTCGACCAGGCCGTAGCGGTGGCGGTAGGAGTGGATCGCGACGTCCACGAAGTCCGGATTGTGCAGGCTGGCGGCGGAGGCGGCGAAGGCCTCCCGCGCCTGCGGCCAGGTCGGCGACCAGAGCCGCCAGAGCAGGCCGCACAGCTCCTCGCGGTGCTGCTCCAGGCCGCGGCGACCCCGCTCGGAGTGGAAGTAGTACTGGTACCAGTAGTTGTGCTCCGCCTGCGGTGCGGCGGGCTCCATCGCGCGGGCGATGTCCTGGATGGTGTAGCCGCCTGCCGTGACCAGGCCGGCGATCCGCTCCGGCCACAGCGCCGCTGCCGCGCAGGCTGCCCGCCCACCCCAGTCGTAGCCGGCGACCACGGCGCGCTCGATCTCCAGTGCGTCCATGAACTCGATCAGGTCCTGGGCGAGGGCGGCCTGCTGGCCGCTGCGCGGGGTGGACTCGGCCAGGAACCGGGTCGGGCCGTAGCCGCGCAGGTAGGGCGTCAGCACCTCCCGGCCGGCCTGCGCGAGGAGTTGGGCCACCTCGTCGTAGGCCCGGACGTCGTAGGGGAAGCCGTGCAGCAGGATCACCGGGGCGTCGGTCGGGCGGCGGCGCTCACCGGTCCGGTGGTGGGCAATGTCCAGAACCGGCGTCGTGACTCGGTGCAGCTCGGGCAGCTCGTGGGAACTCGAAGTCATCCAGTCATGCTCGCATGCCTGGTTTGGGCTCGACTGACTCAGGCTCAGCCGAGCCCGCCCGGTGCCGATCGCTCAGAGAGCCTCGGCGCGGTCGGCGGACGGTGTTCAACCACGGGTATTCCTCGGGAGAACTTGGCAGCGGCACCGGAGTCGACATACTGATTCCGGTGCTCTGCCCGCACATGCTCATGGTCCAGAGACAGGACGCTTGCGATGGTCACAAGCAGTGCCACCCAGTACTTCCTCTCCTGCTACCTGAGCCAGCCGGGTGCCATGTCCGTCGTGAATTTCCGGCACGATCAGAACATAGCGCTGTGGCGGCGATCGGGCCGGTCGGTCGAGCTGGTCCGGGTGTGGGAGCTGGAACGTCTCACCGGCCAGAAGCATCATCACTGGCCGTTGTTCACGGCCGAGCGCATCGAAGCCCTGCTCACCGATCTGCTGTCCGGCGAGGGATTGCGGCTCAGTGACATCAGCGCCTCGTGGGGAACCCGGGGCATTCCGAAAGCCGCCGAACTGGAGGCTCCGGCGGGCGGTGAGCTGTTTCCCATGCACAGCCTCGCCCATTTGTTCAGCGGGCTCATGATGGATCGCGGGATCTTCGAGAACGAGACCATCATCGCCTTGGCCGTTGACGGGGGGCCCGACTTCGGGCTCGACGGGAACGACAAGGAGTACTGGTACAGCGGGTGCGTGTCGGTTCGTGGGAGCCTGCACTTCGCGCCGGTCGAATCTCCGGGCCCCTTGTACTCCGCTTGCCGCACGCTCTTCCACCACGAGCCGGGCTCGCTCATGGCGCTGGCCTCAGCCTGCACGACCGAAGCGGAATACGACATCGAGGCCGCACTCGGGCGACTGAAGCTGTTCGGTGGCGGGATCCCGCTCTCCGTCGGGCTGCGCTTCGTCCAGAAGATCATCAACGTGGTGGAGCCCCAACTGGCTTCCCGCGTGCTCGACGACCGGTTCTCGGCGAGCGAGCACCTGCAGAGCGCCGTGATGTCCATTGTCCAGCGATGCAGCGAAATCGTCATGGTGCGCAACATCGAGAACCTGTGCGCGCGGTTCGGCGTCGCGCCCGCCGACGCCTACCTGTCGATCAGCGGCGGATTCGGGCTGAACTGCCCGACCAACACGTATCTGCTCGACCGCTTCGGTTTCCGGGGGCTGCTCACGCCACCCTGCGCCAGCGACTCCGGCCAAGCCCTGGGCCTCGGACTCCTGGGCCTGCACAACGCCGGACTCCTCGACGGGTCCGGCTTCAGGCTGCACTCGGCCTACTACGGCTCCACCGTGAGCGATGTCGAGGAGAGCCTCGACGACTACGAGGACTGGATCGCGGAGGTCTGCGACTACTCACCGGAGCAGTTGGTGGCGGACATCGTCGAGATGCCGGTCGCCTGGGTCGCCGGCGCGGCGGAGATCGGCCCGCGGGCTCTGGGCCACCGGAGCCTCCTCGGTGATCCGCGTTCCGTCGTGACGAAGGACCTGCTCAACCAGGTGAAAGGCCGTCAATGGTGGCGGCCGGTCGCGCCGCTCGTCATGGACGACCACGCTGCGCACTGGTTCGTGCAGGGTCGGCCCTCGCCCTTCATGCTCGAGGCCGTGCAGGTCAGGCCGGAACGTCGCAGCGAGGTCCCCGCGATCCTCCACCTGGACGGCTCGGCCCGGCACCAGACGCTGGCCCGGGCAGTGAACCCGCAGTTGTACGACGCCCTTGCCGCGTTCGACAAGGAGACGAGCGTCCCCATCTTCTGCAACACGTCACTCAACGACCGGAACGAGCCGATCGTCGACAACGCACGCCAGGCGCTGAACTTCTGCATCCGCAAGGGCATCCGGGTCGCCTACCTCGACGGACGCCGGGTGGCTCTTCGGGCCTCGGCCCGCCGGTTGCCGCCCGTGGGGCCGGCTGCTCGCTCCTCCGACTTCTTCGCAGCGGACGCAGCGGCCCGCGAACAGGCTTGGCAGGAATGGCGGGAGGGTGCGTTCTCGGCTGCGGAGGCGCCGCACCGCGCACGACCTCCGTGGCTTGCGGCGGATGCGCGGTTCGCGCTCGACGGGACGGCCAGGCACCGGGACCCCTCGCTGGCGTGGATGAGTCGGCTGGCCCGGCGACAGGTCTGATCCCCCGGGGCCGGGGCCGGGCTGAAGCGGTGCCGACCGTGGTCGGACGGACCGTCAAGACTGCTAGTCTGAAACGATTTTGGTGCCTGACAGCGCGCACGCACCGCCCGGTGGATTCACCATTTCGTGGAGTGAACCAGACATGATTGATGGATGGAAGTGGGACAGCTCCCTCTTCAAAGGCGCTTCCGCGTACTACGAGCGTGGACGCCTCCCCTATGCTCCGGGCTTCGTCGAGGCACTCGCGAAGCTCCTCGAGCTGGACGGCACCGGGCGGCTCCTCGACGTCGGCTGCGGCCCGGGGAACGTCACGCTCGCGCTGGCGCCGCTGTTCGGCGAGGCGGTCGGGCTCGACCCGGACGAGGACATGCTCGCCGAAGCGCAGCGCCAGGCGGTGCGGCGCGGGGTGACGAACGCGCGCTGGGTCACCGGGCGTGCCGAGGACCTGCCCGCGGGCCTCGGCGTGTTCCGGACCGCGGTGTTCGCCAACTCGTTCCACTGGATGGACCGGGACCAGGTCGCCGCGACCGTGTTCGCGATGCTGGAGCCCGGCGGCGCGTTCGTCCACATGAGTGACCTCAAGGACGCGTCCGGCGAGTCCGTGGAGCTGTCCCTGCCGGAGTCGGCTCCGCATCCCGCGCCGCCCAAGACGGAGATCCGTGACCTGGTCCGGCGGTACCTCGGCCCGGTGCGCCGCGCGGGTCAGGGAACGCTGCCCAACGGCACGCCGAACCGGGAGGACCTGGTCCTCGCGCGCGCCGGCTTCGAGAACTTCGAGCGGCACGTGGTTCCCGCCGGGCAGGTGGTCGAGCGCACCGCGGACGACCTCGTGGCGTGGGTGTACTCGCTGTCCAACTCCGTGCCGTACCTCTTCGGCGACAGGCTGGCGGACTTCGAGCGGGACCTGCGGCTGCTCCTGCAGGAGGCGTCGCCCGACAACTGCTTCACCGAGCTCGTGCCGGCGACCGAGATGATGACCTGGCGCAAGCCGCAGGACGCGGTCTGACGACAGCTCACGCGCACCGGCCGACCGGCCTCGGCGGCGGTCGGTGTGCGGCGAGTGGCGGAGTCGCCACGTCCGCGCGTGCCCCGGTCGGTTGATCCGGGGCCGATCACTTGGTGGTGCGGACCGCGGTGTAGACGGCTGTCAGACGCGGGTCGACGACCTGCCCGCCCAGGTCGTCGACGAGCGCGGCGAGCCGGGACAGGAACTCCTCGCGGGCGGTCGGGGCGAGTTCGGCGATGTTGGGGAACGTCGACCACAGCTCTCGTGCGCTCTGCGCGGTCAGGATCTGCTGCCACGCGATGACCTCGACGGCGACGTCCTCGAACCAGCCGCCGGCGGTCAACTGCTGCCGCCAGCGCTCGGTGTCGAGCGGGTACGGACGGCTGTCCCGGTAGCCGGGTTCGGCGGGCAGCAGGTCGTGGTACACCTCGTCGAGCCGGTCCCGGAACCGTGTCGGCCGGTCGGTGTCGCCGAACTCGGTCCACCACGCGGCCAGCCACCCGCCCGGCCGGACCAGCTTGCCGAGTTTCTCGGTCGAGGTGACCGGGTCGAGCCAGTGCAGCGCCGTCGCCGCCACCGCCAGGTCGAATCCGCCCGTGAGGTCGGCGGTCTCGAAGTCGGCGATCGTGACGTCGAGCCGGTCGCACGCATGGTCGGCGACGAGGATCGTGGCGAGGTTCGCGCCCGGTTCGACCGCGACCACGTGCGCGCCGGCCGCGAGGAGCGGCCCGGTCGCCAGACCGGTGCCGGCACCGATCTCGAGGACCCGCGCACCCGGCTTCAGCGCGCAGCGCTCGGCCAGCAGGTCGAACACCGCGGCCGGGTACGGTGGCCGGCCGCGCCGGTAGGTGCTCGCGGCGGCGTCGAACGACATCCGGCGGCCCGGAGGTGTCGTGTCAGGTGTCGGCGACCGGTCGGTCATGCCGGCCCCCCGACCGGTACCGCGACCGACGCCGACGGCGGGCCCGGCACGGTGCGGAACCCCGAGGCGAGACTGACCTGTGTGTCCACCCGGCCAGTCTGCCACCACGGCCGACGCAGAGCACCATGGTCAGAGCCGGGTGTCGGCGAGCGCGCGGCGGACCGGGTCCGGCCAGTCGGCCGGATCGAGGCCGTGCTGGCACACGAAGGCGTACGCGAGGCGTTCCAGACCGAAGGCGACGCAGCCGGTATGGGCGACCTCGCCGTCCGGAGTGCTGATCGAGAACGCCTCACCCAGCGAAGTGCCGTGCGCGTTGAAGGACGCGGCGGCGACGGAGCGCCCGCCGGCGACCGGCAGGAGCAGCTCGTACTTCAGCTCCATGAGGCGTTGGGTCCAGATGCTCTCGGCGGCTCCGGCACGGCAGAAGAACGGGTCGCTGGCGGTCTCCGCGTGACCTGCGAGGCCGAGCTCCTCGACGATGGCGAAGACCTCGTGCATGAACGAGCTCCTGGCCTCCAGAACACGGGCCTCGCTCCCGATGAACACCACCTCGCGCATGGTGAACTCCCACAGGCGCTCCAGCGACCGGTGGTACCGGGACTCGTGCCGGAAACAGGTACCGCGCGCCGTGACCGACACCAGATCGGTGTCGAGGCCCGTCCCGGCCTGCTGCTCGTAGACGTGGTAACAGACGGCCGGGGACAGCGTGTATCCCGCATGCGTGCTGTGGACGGCCAGGGCTCGGGACATCGCCGCACCGGCGTGCTCGGCCGGGGCGGGGCGGCTCACCTGGTCGACGAAGGCCTTGTAGGAGTCCAGTTCGCCGTGCAGCCGGCCGGCGAACATCAGGAACTGCGGGAAGGAGGCGAGGTAGCCGCTGCGAGCGAGCACCTCGGTCGCGATGAGACCGGGGTACCTGCGCTCAGGCGCACCGAACGAGCGTTGCGCGGCCGTTCGGAAGACGACGTCCAGATGGGAGATCAGGCCCAGGAAGGGCTCCGCGAAGCCGAACTGGCCTTCGCCCGACCCGATCGCCAGCCCCTGGTCGATCATGCTCTCGAAGGTGTCGTCATGTGTCGTCGCGGACTGGCCGGACCGCCAGATCCGATGGGCCTTCACGGAGCGCTGCGGAACGATCTCCTCGGAGACGAGCCGATCCAGCAGGTGCTGCATGGCTGCCTCGTCCAACGGAGCGCGCGCGGCGATGCGCACCGCGCCGACGGCCGTGGTCCCGTCCGCCGACTCCTCGACCAACTCGAAGCTCTCGATCGCCTCGGACACGAAGAACATCCGCTTCGACAGCTCGTCGGCGAGCCGCTGGGGCACCCGTCGGCTCAGCGGAATCGTGTACTCGTGCATGCTCGTCCCTTCCGAGCTGGGGCAGACAGGCCCTAGAGCAGAGTGACCTTCGGGTCCAGCAGCGCGAGCGCACCCGTGGCCGGCCACATGCGGTCGTTGGAGTGGTTGAGCCGGGCGGATCGCAGGTCGCGGAAGTGACGCTCGAACTTGACGGGAGCGAGCCGACTGTAGCCGCCGTTCATCCCGGCGAGCTGGACCATGCTGTCGGCCGCCTTGAACGTCAGTTCGGATGCTGCCAGTTTGAGCGTGTTCACCCGAAGACGCGTGTGGGCATCGGACCACGACCGCCCCGCCGAGCGAGCCGCCGTGAGCTCGTCGCACAGGCGGGTGAGGTAGGCGCTCACGAGATCGAGGTCCACCCTGATCCGAGCCAGCCGCTCGCGCACGAGGTCCGAACCAAGGTCGGGACCGCCGCGCCGGGTGGGGGACCGGAGCCACCGCAGCAGGTCGGAGAAGGCGCCGCAGGCGGTCCCGAGCCAGCAGGCGGACCAGCCCAGGTGGGCCAGCGGGACCATGCTCTCCCTGGCGATGTCCTCGAACCGTCCTGGCTGACCCACCACCTGGTCGGGCGAGACCGAGCCCGAGATCGTCAGGCCGATGCTCTCGGTCCCCCGCATGCCCAGCGGGTCCCATTCGCCGTGCTCACCGATGCGCAGCTGCGCGCGCTCGGCGTACACCAGGCTCACCTCGTGCGGCTGCGCCTCAGGCGTGCGGCGCAGGGTGATCAGGAAGGCCTCGGCGTGTCGTCCCCCGGTGACCACCGGTGCGTCCCGCTCGAAGTCGGCCCGCCCGTCGCGCCAGGTGAGCGGGGCCTCGGCGGTGAAGAGGTCGGCTCCCTTGCGCGCCTCCGTCGTGACCGAGGCCAGGTAGGTCCCCCCGGCGGCGATGGTGGGCAGGACGGCCTGCCGCAGCCGGTCCCCGGCGAACCGGGACAGCCCGTCCACCTGGAAGGCGTGCATCGTCCAGATCGCGGCCGTCGACGCGCACGCCGCCGCCAGCCGGCTCGCTATCTGCGTGTAGGCGTGGAGGTCATCGCCCAGCCCGCCGTACTCGCGGGGCACGAACATGCCCATCAGCCCGGAGGCCCGCAGCGCGGCCATGCTCTCGGCGGGGAAGACGGCTTCCCGGTCGACCTTCTCCGCGTGCTCGCGCGCGGTCCCGAGGACCCCGGCCAGCGCCGACTCGTACGCAGCCGCGCTCACCGGACGTCCGCGCCCTGGTCGATCTGCGGCGAGACGAAGGACCACAGCGTGCGCGGGGTGGCGAAGTTCTGGTAGTCCAGCTCATCGAAGAGCGTGGTGCCGTAGGCGGTTTCCAGCCCGAGGAGGAGCTCCACCGTCTTCATGGAGTCCAGCCCCAGGCTCCTGAGTTCCTGGTCCGGGTCGATCGACGAGTCGGCGGGAAGCCCCGGCAGGACCTGGCGAAGGACGACGTCGAACGTTTGGTCCCAGTGCGGCCGTTCCGCTCTCTCGAAGGTCATGCCGGTTCCCTCCTGCGTCCTGGGTCCTCCGGTACCGCTGCGGATCCCAGGCTTGCCGTAAAGTGTTCTGGCGGTGCGCGACATTCATGCCATGGCCTGAAGAACCGGGATCCGCCGCCTCATTCCGGGTCACCATCCCGTACCCGCAGTGCTGTTCCGATTCGTCGGGACTCGAAGGCTACCGCCGGTCGCGTGCCGATTGCGGTGCCCCTGTTCAACCGAGGAACGTGTGCGGTTGAACGCAATCGGGCACTGTGGCGGAGTCACCAGCACGACCCGACGGCTGATCCTTCTCTCCATCCTCGCGCCGCCCTCACGACAGGGTGCCGGACTGGAAGGTGTGTGTTCGTGAAATCGACGGGAGACATCCGGATTTCGACCGTGGTGATGGCACATCCGGCCCGCAGGGAACAGGCGGAACAACTCGTGCGGCGGCACCCCGAGTTGGACGCGGAGATTGTCTTCGATCCCGACCCGGACGGAAAGCCGGCCACCCTGCGCACGGCGAAGGCGGCCTGGAGCCGGATTCGCGAGGGGGCGACCCACCACCTCGTGCTGCAGGAGGACGTGCAGCTGTGCCACGACTTCAGCACCGTCCTGCACCAGGCGCTGTCGGTCGCGCCGGAGGGGGCCATCGCCCTCTTCGCCAACTGGATCATGTCGACCGCGCAGGCGGTCCGCCTGGCCGCACTCTGCGGCGCGTCGTGGACGCCCAACATCGAGTCCTGGACCCCGACCCAGGCGCTGCTCCTGCCTGCCGACGTGGCACGGCAGTTCGCGGACTACACCGAGCGGTACTCGGAGGACAAGCCGGACAACCGCGCGATGGCCGAGTTCCTCGCGGATCGCGGCATCACCGCCTACATCGCCATCCCGAACCTCGTGGAGCACCGTCCGACGCCGAGCCTGCTGCTCAACGACCTGCTGTACGGCATTCGCAACTCCGTGGTGTTTCCGTCGTCGGCCGACGTGGGCACGGCGCCGTTCAACGACCGCGTCGTGGCGCCGCCGGCCGTGGCGCACATGGGTCTCGGCGACTTCGAGACGATGTGCCACTACGACCCGGTGATCGGCGATCCCCGGTTGCCGACCACCGGGCACGAAGTGCTCATCACCTACGGGATGTCGACCGTCGAGTTGTCCGAGAGTTTCCTGGGTGACCTGGACTATCACCCGGAGGCCGTCGCGACGGGTTGGTCGCAGACCCTGCTGTTCCAGTTCTGGATCACCATGTTCATCCAGGGCGTCATCGCCAGGGGGATGCCGGAACTCACCAAGCCCGCGGATCTCGACGCGGCGTTCGAGAACAACCGGTGGGCGCGAACGGCGTTGGAGACGCTGCCGGCGGGTGCCCTGCGCAAGATGTTCACGCACGGCGATCTGCGGCGCCATTCCGACCCGTTGACGCCGCTGTGCGTCTCGGCGATGCGCGCCGGATTCGCCGCGGTGGACCACTGGCCCGGGCTCACCGCACTCTGGCGACCGGACATCCACCAGATCGTGCCGCAGTGGAACCGAGGGGACAAGCAGGCGACCGAGACGGTGTCCTGAGCATCCGGACGGCCCCGGGCCGTCCGACATCACTGGCTCCTCACCGACTTCCGCCGGGAAGCCCCCGGCGGATCTCAGATTGGGCAGGTCGGCACATGATTGTTCTCGGTCTCGCCGGTGGCCTGGGCCACGATGCCTCCGCGGCGCTGGTGATCGACGGCCGGTTGCACGCGCTGGCCGAGGAGGAGCGGTTCATCCGACGCCGCCACGCGCCCGACAGCCTTCCGCTGGAGAGCGCGGCCTACTGCCTGGACGCAGCCGGGATCACCATGGCCGAGGTCGATGCCATCGCGACGAGTTGGAGCAGCGCCGACAGCGACTACGCGCAGCAGGACATGCAGCAGAGCTTGCTCGAGCATCCCTACTTCGCCGGGAACGGCGGGCGGCGACCGCGGTGGGAGCAGGTCAAGCACCCGCTGGCGCACGCCGCCGCCGCGTACTACACCTCCGGATTCGACGAAGCCACGATCATCAGCGTGGACGGTGTCGGTGACGGTGTCGCGACCCTGGTCGGGCACGCCCGGGGCGAGACGATCACGGTGCGGCGGGAATACGACATCAGCGATTCGATCGGGCTCTTCTACCTGGGCGTGACCAACTACCTGGGCTTCCGTTTCGGTCAGGAAGGGAAGGTCATGGGGCTGGCGTCGTACGCCAAGCCCGACGAGGACTGGATGCCGTTCGTCCTGGACGACGACGGGTACCGGAGCGGTCTGAGCCCGCTGGGCCAGGACCGGCCCAACTTCGGCCCGCCGGTGGTCCAGGCCTGGAAAGCCCGGCTGGCGGAGCACTTCGGCCCCGCCAAGCCGCCGCGGCACACCTACCTGCGGGCCGCGGCCCGGCTGGACGCGTTCGTGGAGCCCGACCGGTGGCGGCAGCGGGTGGCGGCGTCGGGTCAGCGGGTCCTGGAGCGTGTGCTGCTGCACGTCATCGGGAGCGCGGTGCGCGAGACGGGTTGCCGCAACGTCGTCATAGGTGGCGGTGTGGGCCTCAACTGCACGGCCAACGGGGCCATCTGGCAGTCGGGGCTGGTCGATCGGCTCGCCGTCTTCCCGGCCAGCGGCGACGCCGGCACCAGCGTGGGAGCCGCGCTGGCGGTCGCCGCGGCGGCGGGGGAGCGCGACGTCCGGCCGCTGGCGAAGGCCGCTCTCGGCCCGGAGTTCGAGGACGCCGAGATCGCTGCCGTGCTGCGGGAGTACGACGTGCCGTTCTCCCAGGAGAGCGACATCGCCGGTGCGGCCGCCGCCCTCGTCGCCGAGGGACAGGTGGTGGGGTGGTTCCAGGGCCGGGCCGAGGCGGGGCCCCGGGCGCTGGGTCAACGCTCCATCCTCGCCTCGCCCCTGGCACGGTCGATGCACGGGCGGGTCAACGCGATCAAGAAGCGCGAGCAGTGGCGGCCACTGGCGCCGAGCATGTCGAGCACCGCGGCCGCCAGGTATCTCGTCAATCCCGGGCCGGGGCCGGAGAAGTTCATGCTGGCGGCCTGCGCGGTGCCGGAGGCGGTGCGCGAACAGATCCCGGCCGTCGTGCACGTCGACGGGTCGTGCCGTCCGCAGATCCTGGGTGACGGCTCGGCGGAGCTCTTCCGCGCGCTGCTGGGAAGCCTGGGTACGCAGGGGCATCCCGAGCTGGTGCTGAACACCTCGTTCAACCTTGCCAACGAGCCGATCGTGCACTCGCCCCACGATGCGTTGCGCTCGTTCTACAGCTCCGGGCTGGACGCCCTGGCCATCGGATCCATGCTGGTGCGGAAGCCGAAGGGATGAGGCCGGCGCGGAGCACGGGGTTGCCCGCGGACGGCCACGTCCACAGCGAGTGGTCCTGGGACGCGCCCTACACCTCGATGGAGCGGGCCTGCCGGCGGGCCGTCGAACTGGGGCTCCCGTCCATCGCGTTCACCGAGCACGCCGACTTCACCTCCCGGCACCTCGGTCACGGTGTCGAGCCGGCCGACTGGCAGCGGGGCCTGGTGGCCGACGGCTTGCTGACCCCGCCCGCGTTCGACGTGGACGGCTACCTGGCCTGCCTCGGCCGCTGCCGCGAGCGGTTCCCCGGACTGCGGATCCTCAGCGGTGTCGAACTGGGCGAACCGCACTGGCACGAGGCCCGGGCCGCCGAGGTCGTGGGGCGTGCGCGGTTCGACCGGGTGCTGGTCTCGCTCCACACCCTGCCCGCTGCCGGCACCGGTCACACGACGGTCGACGCGGCGTACGGCGCCGCACCGCCCGGGCAGGTCGTCCGTGCCTACCTGCGGGCGGTCCGGGCCCTGGTGACCGGTTTCGACGGCTTCGACGTGCTGGCCCACATCGACTACGCGGCGCGGTACTGGCCGTGCGAGGCGGGGGAGTACCCGCTCGCGGACTTCCGGGACGAGTACCGTGCCGTCCTCGGCGAACTGGCGGCGAAGGGCAAGGCGCTGGAGGTGAACACCGGCGGGCCCGTGGCCTTCGAGATCGTCCGCTGGTGGCACGAACTGGACGGCCAGGCGATCACCTTCGGCAGCGATGCGCACCGCCCCGAGCAGGTCGCCCGCGGCTTCGCGGCGGCGGCCGCGCTCGCCGAGGCGGCCGGCTTCGCTCCCGGTTCGGATCCCCAGGGCCTGTGGATGCGCTGCTGAGGACTCACCGGGCCGACCGGACCAGGTGGCGCGCGCGGATGGCGGCCCGGACCTCCGCGGTCGGACGCCGGAAGTAGAGCACCTCCCTGGCGGTGGCGAGGCACTGGACGGGGCCGGCGAGCACGGCTTCGGTGCTGTCGTCGATGACGATCAGATCCTGGTCGGCGGCACGTTGCGGCAGTCCGGCGAGGATCTGTGCGACGTTGGCGTCGTCGGCCTCGACCCAGGCGAACGAGGTGGGGCGGGGCAGCCGGCCGGCGAACGCCCGTGCCGCGTACTCCAGTCGGCGCATGCTCTCCAGCCAACCGATGCTGCGGTCGGCCGGATCGAAGGCTCGGCAGATGACCGCCTGCGCAGCGACTTCGGGCGCGCTCCCGTGCCTGTCCATGAAGTACGCGAGGTTGCGGCGCCACTCGCCGAACATGTCCGGGGTGACGTCACGGCCCTTCTGGTAGACGACGGCCTCGGGGTTGAAGGCGAACCGGTGGCCCGCCTGGCGCAGCCGGTATCCGAGCTCGGAGTCCTCCAGTCCCCATCCGACGAATCCCTCGTCGAATCCGCCGACGGACAGGAGGTGTGCGCGGCGGACGGAGACGTTGCAACTGAACATGTGATGCCAGCAGGTCTCGAGGTTGTCGAAGTTCTCGGAGAACTCGGCGAGGACCAGTTCGCGGCCGTCCGGGGCGACCACGTCGGGCAGCGCGGCGAGGTCGAAGCCCCGGGCCAGTCGCGCGTCGTCGAACCGACCGTCGGCGAGATCGTGGCGGGGGCCGACGACCACCAGGTCATCGCGGAGCCGGTGGTAGCGCAGGTGCTCCAGGATGAAGCCCGGGCCGCAGAGCTGGTCGGCGTCGGCCATCACGATCAGCTCGCCGCCGGCCTTCTCGATGCCGGCGTTGCGGGCGGCCGCGCGGCCGGAGGCAGCACCGCGCGGCAGGAAGAGGTAGACCAGGTCCAGCTCGGCGGTGAACTGCGCGACCAGCTCGCCGGTGCCGTCCGTCGAGCCGTCATCCGCGACGACGACCTCCAGCGAGTCGCCCGCACCGAGCTGACATCCCGTCAGACAGCGCAGCAACCTTCCCAGTTGGTCTCGGGAGTTGTAGGACGGGATGACCACGCTGACCCTCATGAAGCCCCCTGCGGCGAGACCTGCGCTCTTGCTGCCATCGTCGCGCACAAGCTGTACTACCACCACCGACAGGAATGGAACGGACATGCCCGAAGGACGGGAGCGGACCCCATCGGAGCCGGGATCCACCCTGAGTGACGCGACCCGGGAGACCACCCGCGAGAACCGCCGCACCTGGGACACCTGGAGCGACAGCTACCAGCGCAAGCACGGTGGCATGCTGGGCGGTTCGCAGGCCGAGGCCTGGGGGCTGTGGCGCCGGCCGGAGCACGAGCTCCGGGTCCTGGACCCGGTCGCCGGGAAGGACGTCCTGGAACTCGGCTGCGGTGCCGCCCACTGGTCGGCGTCCCTGGCCGGACGGGGCGCACGGGTCGTCGGGCTGGACATCTCCGGCGCGCAACTCCGGCACGCCTGCCACCGGGAGCGCGTCGCCCTGGTGCTGGCGGACGCACAGGCGCTGCCGTTCGCCGACGGTTCGTTCGATCTCGTGCTCTCCGACAACGGCGCGATGTCCTGGGCGGATCCCTATCTGACGGTCCCCGAGGTCGCGCGGGTGCTGCGACCCGGTGGCCAGCTCGCGTTCTGCGCGAACTCGCCCTTCTTCGCCATGTGTTGGGACAGCCGGCAGCGCACCCTGACCCCCGGGCTGCGGCGCGGCTATTTCGACCTGCACACCAGCCGGGTGGCGCCGACCGCCGTCGACTACGTGCTGGGCTACGGCGAGTGGCTCCGTCTCTTCCGATCCTGCGCCCTGGTCGTCGAGGCGCTCATCGAGGAGCCGCCGCCACCCGGTGCCGCCACCAGCTTCGGCGACCGGCCGCAGGAATGGACGAGCCGATGGCCCGTCGAGGCGATCTGGAGCGCGCGCAGGATGTGACCGCAACGCGCGGTGCCGGCCCGTGAGCGCCTGCTACCGCGGATACCCGCAGCCCCCGAACGCGTCGAACAGCCGGCGCACGCCCAACCGTACCTCGTCGATCGACCCGAATCCGCCGGGGTCGAGCGAGCGGATCACCTCCCAGCCGCGGTAGCGGCCGATCAGACCGCCCACCACGCGGAACACCTGCCCGGTGACGAACGGGGCGTCGCCGCCGGCCAGGTAGGCCGCCAGCGTGCCGACGTGATCGGGCGAGCTCGCGTCGAACGTGCCGTCACCCGCGGACAGTCGGGCGCCGACGTGCGCCGCCACCCGGCCGCGGACGTTCGCTTCGGCGACCGCGTTCACGCTGACGCCGTAGGGATACATCTCGTGCGCGAGCTCCAAGGTCAGGCCGACGATGGCGCCCTTGGCCGCGGTGTGGGCCAGGCCCAGGTCCGGACGGCCGACCAGGCCGGTCGCCGCGGTCAGGGTGACCAGCGAGCGGGGCGGGCCGGAGCGTGGCGCGCCGGTGCTCCGCCAGTGCCGACAGGCCGCCGCCGCCACCAGGTAGGTGTGCGAGGCGTGGGCGTCGAAGACGTTTCGCCAGTCGTCCGGCGTCAGCTCCCACACCGGGCGGACCCGAACCGTGGCGGCGGCCGCGACCACGGCGTCGACGGCCCCGTGCTCGTCGATCAGGTTCTCGAACATCGCCTCGACCTGATCGCCGTCCGTGAGGTCGCAGTGGTAGCCGGTGACCGAGCCGTGCTCGGCCGCGAGCCGGTCGGCCACGCGGACCACCCGGTCCGGGTCCTGGCCGACGCCGGTGACGCTGGTCCCGTTGTCCGCGATGACCACGGTGGCTCCGAGCCGGGCGGCGCCGGCGGCGACGGCCGAGCCGATGTCGCCGGCGCCGCCGGTCACCAGGACGACGCGGTCGGCCGGGTCCGGCGGACGGGAGGTGGCAGGCCGCTGCATCGCGTCTCCCTCTCGCCCGGTTGGTGCGCTCAGCAGGTCGCCGCGGTTCGCGGCTCGTCGGGCCGGCTCCGCCGGTCGTACACCACGGGCGCGAGTCGGTCGTCGGCCAGATGAGCCACCTGGCGGGCGGCGGAGCGCAGTTCGCAGCGGTCCGTGCGGATCCGCAGGGCGAGTGAGATCCGGGACTGCGAGGACAGGTTGGGGCCGCTGGCGTGCAGGGTGTCCCGGTGGTGGATCGCGACGCCGCCGGCCGGCACCTCGGCGGCGACCTCGGTCCCCGCGAACCCCTCCGGCAGCGCCAAGCCGGACCCCGCGAGGTCGAGGTCGGTGCGGAAGAGGTCCGCCGTGCCGACGGGACCGAGCCGGTGCGAGCCGCGCACGTACCGAAGCGGCGAGCTGCCTGCCGAGACCTGCGACAACGCGACCCACACGGTGAAGATGTCGCCCTTCCAGTACTCGGCGTACGGGCCGTCCTGATGCCATCCGATATTGGCTCGTGGCGTGGACACGGGGCGCTTGATGAACAGGTCCACGGCCCACACCTGGAGCATCCGGGCGTCCATCACGGCCGCGATCACCTGCCATGGTTCGGGGCAGGTGATCAGCGCACGCAGGGCCTTGCTCGCGTTGTGCGGCTCCGCGATCTTGACGAGCCGCTGCGGTCCGTCGCCCGCTTCGCGTTCCCGGATGCGCGGGAGCAGCCCGGTGTCGGTCCGGCCGTCGGCCACCGCCTCGGCTGCCACGACGGCCTGGGCGACGAGTTCGGGTGGAAAGAGCCCCGGTATCACGCAGAAGCCGTCGTCGGCGTAGCCCCGGCGGAGCGCGGCGACGTCCAGATCGGGGGTCGTACCTCGCCCTGCCGACGAACTGCCGTTCATCTGTCATCCTCTCATCGGTAGGGACGGTACGGCAGCGGGTCGCAGGCTTCGGCGGGAATCCGAACCGTCGTTCAACCGGGGAGCATCCCCGGTTGAACGGGCTTCGATCGCCCGGTTCCCGCACCGCGGCGCATGCGATCCGCCTGGTGCCACAGGCTCCCCGGCGCCGCCGCAGGCGTCAACCGGCCGTGCTCCGGAGAGTGGCGTTGACATGCCGAGAAGCAGGTCAGCATTCTCTACGGATATGTGAGCGCTGGGCGTTGTCGCCTTCTCCGGGAATCGGTCGACCTCGACTTCCCGCTGTTTCTGCCACTTCGCCGAAGGTTATTCCCATGGGGAGAGGACGCAGTAGATGAAGGCATCGGCTCTGTCTGTTCCGGTCAGCCTGAAGGGCCGGGTCGTTCTGGTGACCGGCGGCGCCGGTGACATCGGTTCGTCGATCGCGGCCCGCGCGGCGTCCCTGGGTGCCACGGTGGTCATCGCCGACAACGGAACGAGTGTGACGGGGGGCGGCCAGGACCCGGAGTACGTCACGTCGGTGGCGAAGCGGCTCGCCGATGCGCACGGTGCCGTTTCGGGTCGGTTCTGCGATGTCACCAGCGCCGAGCAGGTCGAGGCGATGTTCGCCGATCTGTTCGAGAGGCACGGGAACGTGGACGTGGTGGTCGCGGCGGCCGGCACGCTGCGGGTCAGCCCGATCTGGGAGTCGACGCTCGACGACTGGCGGACGGTCGTCGACTCGCACGCCACCCACACGTATCTGGTCGCCGCCGCGGCCTGCCGCCGGTGGCGGGCCAACTGCGAGCAGCGCGGCGGATCGTCGTGCTCGCTGATCACCTTCACGGCCGCCACCGGCCTGGTCGGTCGCCCCGACCTCGGGGTGACCCATGCCGCGGCCAAGGGGGCGATCGCCGCCATGACCCTCGAGCTGGCTCACGAGATGTACCCGTACGGGGTGACGGTGAACGCCGTGACGGCGGCGAACGTCCGCGGCCGGATGGCCGACCACGTCAGCGCGCGGGTGTCCGAGGAGGGCGACCCCTTCGACGGCAGCTCGCCCGATCACGCGGCGCTGCTGTCGGCCTATCTCGCGACCGAGGACGCCGGATGGATCACCGGCCAGGTCTTCCGGGTGATGGGCGGCATGATCGGCCGTTACAGCCCGTGGGAGGTCAAGGAGTCGATCGACAAGCAGGACTTCTGGAGCATCGAGGAGGTCCGCCTGGGCCTGCGCCGGCTGCACGGCGCGTACCCGGAGTACAAGGCTCTGCAGGGACCGCACCGTGAGTTCTGAGGTCGGTCGCCGTCGGTTTCGCATGCCGGAGGAATGCTGATGACTGCTGAGAGTGCCTCGCTGGCTGCCGGCGCCGGGCCGGTCGCCCCGGATGCCGTCGACCGGGAACGGGGCGATCGCGAGGTCCCCGGTGTGCGGACCGTGACGACGGCGGAGATCGAGAGCTTCTGGGAGAACGGCTGGGTCCACCTGCCCCGGCTGATCGAGCCCGATCTGGTGCGCGGGCTGCTGGACCGGGCGCAGGGGCTGATGGGCCCGCAGGGCGACCAGAACGAGGCCCGGATCGGATTCGACTTCGAGACCTCGCCGGCCTCGCAGTCGTTCCGGCGTCCCTCGGAGGTCGATCCGCTCTTCCAGCGGATCTCCCACTCGGAGCAGATCGGACGCAACGCGGCGCTGCTGCTGGGCCGGGACGCGGCCCACAGCTTCTTCGACGACATCCTGCTGGTGAAGATTCCGCTGAGCCGCCGTCAGGACCTCGGGCAGGCGCTGGGCTGGCACCAGGACAAGAATCCCACCGACCGTTCCTGGATCTACTTCTGGATCCCGCTCGACCACATCGACCCGGAACAGGGCGCTGTCCGCTACCTGTCGGGCTCGCACAAGCTCGGCCCGCTGTGGCGGGGCGGTGCGTGCATCTCGCTGGCGGAGGCCTACCGGCTGGCGCCCCGGCTCCGGTCCTGCCCGATGTCCGAACCGATGAGCTTCGCGCCGGGGGACGTCATCGCCCACTGCAGCTGGGTGGTGCACGGCACCGACGCGAATGTGAGCTCGGCGTCGCGGTGGGTCTACCGTCCGACGTACTTCCCCGCGGACGCCGTGTACATGGGGGTGCCGTCGGAGACGATCGGGGACCGCGGCATCCGTCCGTTCGAGGTGCTCGAACACGAGGACTTCCCGGTGGTCTACCGGCCGGCCCCGCCCGACGCCGACTGACGCCGCGCGTCTGCGGCGTCCGGGCCCGGTGACCTGGGCGTCACCGGGCCCGGACCCGCTCACCCGGCCGCCTCGAAACCGCGCACGGCCGCCCTGACCTCCTCGCGGATCAGGCGGGACTCGGGGAACCCGCCCACCTCCACCTCCTCGAGGCCGGGGGTGGTCTGGAAGGTCGCCGTGACTTCTCCGTCCCGGAACTCGTACAGGACGACGCCGAGTTGCTCCAGGCCGGCCGGCAGCTTCACCGACTCCTCCCGGTGCACCAGGAATCCGGTGGCCGGGGCCCACAACTCGAAGGCCGTGTCGTGCCAGACCTTCCGGTACCGGTGCACGTCGCCGTTGGCGGTGCCCAGCAGCCGCGCGCTGCGGAAGATCTCCAGCAGGCGTTCGCGATCCGCCACCGCGAGGCAGCCGGGGCGCCCGTCACTGCCCATGGCCCCGGTCCGGAACGACGTGTGCTGGAACATCATGATGCTCCTGGTGCCGACCGCCTCGGCCATCTCCTCGAGCCGGCGCCACTGCTCGTCCTCCTCGGGCAGTCCGTTCCCGAGGAGCTGGCTGTCGAGGCCGATCAGGCCGACGCCGCCGAACCATTCCAGCCACGGCGTAGCGCCGAAGTGGCTGCGGAAGCGGGCCAGCCGCTCGCCGGTCGTGCCCCACCAGGTCCGGTCGTAGGCCTCGCCGACGTCATGGTTGCCGGGCACGATGCGGACGGGTGCCTCGAGCAGACCGAGGAGCTCGGCCGCCGCCCGGTAGTCGGCGTCCGCGTCGGGATTGGACAGGATGACGTCCCCGGTGTGCACGATGAGATCCGGCCGCAGGACGTCGTTGACGTAGCCTGCCAATGCGGTGAAGTTCCGGCGCAACGGGCCGTCCCACCGCGAAAGATGAGTATCCGAAAGCTGGACCAGGCGCAACGGCGCGTCGGGCACTGGGTCGGAGGTGGTCACGGAACTCCTCGTGCGTTCGTCGGTTTCGACAACTGCGTTCAAGCAACTTTGCCAATCCGAAATAGGATGTCAACATTGTTGCTTTCCAAGGGTGTTCGGAACCAGCGACGCCGACGTCGGGTGCCCGGGCCGCCGGGAAGCAAAGACGCGAAGCAAAGATGCCACGGGATGTCAGGAGCATCGTGACCGAAGCTGGGGATGGTGTTCAGCCGGGCGGCACGACCACGGAGTCGGCCGCGACGGGACGGTTCCGGGCCCGGGCGCTGGCCGGTCGCGGGGTGGTCCGGGAGACGGGACCGGTCGCCGAGTCGCCGTGGTCGATGGGCGGCGGTCCCCGGGCGAAGGCCGACTGGCGCACGGTTGTGACCAGGATGCGCAACCGGCGTGGCCGGCAGCGGATCCCCGTGCGGCTGCAGGCCCAGGTCAGCGACTGCGGGCCGACGAGCCTGCAGATGGTCCTCGCCCACCACGGCATCGAGGTGGGCATCGAGGAGCTCCGCCGCCAGACCAACACCGGCCGCGACGGCGTGTCGGCGCGGGTCCTGCTGGAGGTCGGCCGTCGTTTCGGGCTGCCGTCCCGCGCCGTGCGGACCACGCTGGACGGTCTGCGGCTGCTGCCGCCGGCCACCGTGCTCTTCTGGAACTTCTCCCACTTCGTCGTCCTGGAGCGGGTGACCGGCGACTTCGTCTACATCGTCGACCCGGCGCTGGGCCGTCGGCGGGTGTCGAGGGACACCGCCGACCGCTCGTTCACCGGTGTGGCGCTGGAGTTCCTGGCGCCGGTGGCCGCCGACGGGACCCGTGCGGCGGCCCGGCGGTCACCCGGGGGTGACCGCGCCGGTCACTGGCGCTACCTGAGGTTCTTCCTGCCCAGGACCCGGGCCTGGATCCCGCTGGCCACCACCTCGCTGGTCCTGCTGCTTTTCAACTTCGCGATGCCGTTCGCCTCGGCCTATGTGATCGACCGGACGACGTCCGGCAAGTCCGGTGCCGGCGTGCCGGTCATGATGCTGGCGCTCCTGCTCCTCGTGGTGTCGTTCCTGGCGCTGCAAGCGGTACGGAACGTGGCGATCCTGAGCCTGCAGACCGTGGCGGACCGGCGCGTCACCCTCGGGGTACTCCACCATCTGCTCGCGTTGCCGTACGAGTACTTCGTCCGGCGCCATCCCGGCGACCTGCGGCTGCGGGTCCGCACCAGCACCGCGGTCCGCCAGGTCCTGACGAACTCCGCGCTGTCCGCGGTCTTCGACGGGCTGCTGGTCCTGGTGTACCTGGGTCTGCTCGCGGTGGCGGACGCCGAGTTGGCCCTGGTGGTCATCGCGATGGGCGGCCTGCAGGTCAGTCTGCTGTTCATGGGGTGGCGGCGTCAGGAGTACCTGACCTCGGACGCCCTGGAGGCGCAGGCGCAGGCCGAGTCCGAGCTCGACGAGCTGCTGGAGGGCGCCATGACCCTCAAGGCGGCCGGGCTGGAGGGCATGGCCGGCGAGCGGTGGAGCCACACCTTCACCGAGGAGGTCAACACCCGGATCCACGCCCGGCGCCACCTGGCCCTGATGACGGCACTGAGCACGAGCCTGCAGTTCGCCGCCCCGCTCGCCGTGCTCGTGCTGGGCACCGCCCAGGTGGCCGGCGCGCACGCCTCGCTCGGCTCGGTCATCGCCTTCGCCTCGCTGGCCATGGGGCTCTTCGTGCCACTGGCCAGCCTCGTGCAGACCGGTCTGCAGGTCTCCTCGCTCGGGCCGACGCTGGCCCGCCTGTCGGACATCCTCCAGGCGGAGCCGGAGCCGCGGGCCGGTGCGGTGGCAGCGAACGGCGGCCGCGGCGGCGTGGCGCTGGACGGCGTCCACTTCGGCTACCCGGGCGCCGACGACCTGGCCCTTCGCGGCATCGAACTGCGGGTGGCACCCGGCGAGTTCGTCGCTGTGGTCGGGCGATCCGGGTGCGGCAAGTCGACCCTCGCCGCGATGCTGGCCGGCCTGTACCTGCCGACCCGCGGCGCCGTCCTGGTGGACGGCGTCGCGACTGCCGACCTGGATCGGGTCGCGCTGCGCCGCCAGGTCTCGTTCGTCAATCAGGACACCCGGCTGTTCGCCGGTTCGATCCGGGACAACATCGTGCTGAGCGCGCCGGGCGCGACGGACGACGAGGTGGCCGCCGCCGCCGGGGCAGCCCAGATCCATGCGGACATCCTGGCGATGCCGATGAAGTACGAGACCCTGCTGGGACCGGCCGGCGCGGGCCTGTCCGGCGGGCAGCGGCAGCGGATCGCCTTGGCGCGTGCGCTGGTTCGACGCCCGCGGCTGCTCGTCCTGGACGAGGCGACCAGCGCGCTGGACCCGCAGACCGAACAGCGGATCTTCGCCGAGCTGCTGCGGATGGACTGCACCCTGGTGGTGATCGCACACCGTCTGAGCACCCTGGCGGACGCCGAGCAGGTCGTCGTTCTCGAGCGGGGCCGGATCGTGCAGCGCGGTCGGCACGCCGATCTCCTGACGGAGGCCGGACCGTACCGCGCCTTGATCGGAGCGCACTGATCCGCGCGGTGCTGGGCCCCTACCGCCGGGCGGCCGGCGGCGGGCGGGATCCCGGCCGCCCCGCTCAGGGGGTGATCGCCGTCAGCAGCCGCGCGCGGAAGGCCTCGGCGAAGACGGTCGACCGGGTCCGGTCCCAGTCCTCGGGCGCGAAGGCGAGGGTCAGGTCGAGAGCACCGGGGAAGGCGCCGATGATGAGATCGACGCCTTCGGCCGCCTGGTAGGGCGTCGGGGGCGGGTAGGAGTCCTGCGCCAGGTGCAGTCCGTCCGCGAGCGTGGCGCCCGGGGCGGCGAGGTGCTCCAGGTACCGGACCTTGAAGTATCCGCTGCCGTCGCTCGGTGACCCGTAGCCGGCTTCGACGAGGTCGTGGGCGTGGATGTGCCGGTGCAGCATGGCCTGCGTCAGCTCGTTCTTCACCGAGCGCAGGACGGTGGCCGGGTCCTGGCTGCGCGGGATGACGATCGGCAGGGCGATGGTGAACATCCCCGTCACGTCCAGGTCCTGGGACTCCCGGGTGTCCATCGGGATGGTGAGCGCCACCCGTTCGGCCGCGGTGGCCTGGAAGATCGTCAGGGCGAAGCACATGACGTGCCACTGGAACAGGGAGGCGGACTCCTGCTGGCAGTTCCGGAGCACCGCCGCCAGTTCCGCAGCCGCGATCCGGGTCTCGTGGACCGTGGCAGCGCGCGGGCTCTCGCGCTCGTCCCGTGCGGGCGAACCGGTGTCGCTGGCGAGCGCCGCGAAGCGTCTGGTCCAGTAGGCGCGATTGGCGGTGCCGGAGCGCCGGGAGAAGCGCAGCTGCTGGCGGTTCAGGGCGTCGCCGAGGTCGGTCTCCGCCGGCCCGTCAGCGGGAGCGTCGGGTGCGGCGCCGGCCCGGGTGCTCCGGTAGGAGGCCCAGAGGTCCCGCAGCAGGACGCCCCTGGAACGGCCGTCGATCGCGAGGTCGGCGAACTGGGCGAGCAGGACGTGGAAGTCCGGCGCGTAGCGGAGCAGGTGGAACTGCGCGGGCGCCTGTGTCGACCAGTCCCAGGGCTGACCGATCAACGCCGACCCCAGTCGGCCGGCGTAGTCGGCGAACTGGTCCTCGCCGGTGCACCGGATGAGCTTCTTGGACAGGGTGATCCCCGCCTGGCCGGGCGGCAGGATGACCTGGCGCACGGTGCCGGTGGGTGTCTCCACCAAGCGTACCCGCAGCGCGGCATGACGCTCCGTCATCTCCTGCAGGCTCCGCGCGAGCGCACGGATGTCCAGCGGCCCCGAGATCCTGGCCCAGGCCTGCAGCGCGGCGTGCGGAAGTCGGCCGCGGCCCAGTGGTAGCAGCCGCTTCTCCTGCCCGAACGACAGTGGATAGGTCCGCGTGGGCATGCCGTGGTTCACCAGTGGTCCCTTCCGAATCCCGGGCCGGAGAGCCGGGCGGTGGCGATGGCACCCCGGTCCCGCGTGTCCTGCTCGTGCCCGCCGACGGGCGGAGTCCGGGCCGGTCCTTGTCACGGACCGCCCCGGACTCCTACCTACCGACCAGCCGTCGTCACCCGCTGATCGCCGACATGGGCACCACGGCCCCGCCGCCGACGACGTCGTCGAGCGCCTCGTCGGAAAGCTCGCAGATGTCGACGGTCTCGAAACCCTCCTCAAGCTCCTTCATGGTCCACCTCCTCTCCGCCTGGTAATTCCGATAAAATCCCCGGATGGCCAAAGGAAAAGCGCGCCAAGGCGATCCGAAGCTTCGACGCCGGCCTCGTGAATGTGTGGCGGCGGAAAATGGTCCTGTGAATGCGGGGTGGCAACAGGGCTTTGGCGGCCATGCGGATCGCGGCCTCCGAGGCCTTTTCGCGAGCTTCTGCAGGGTTCCTGCCCCGTCATTCAAAGTGGCATCTGGAGAGCGTTTGTGCCGACCTTGACTTCCTGAATCCTGGTAGCGCCCGCAACGTAACACGGCGTCCTCCGGCACGCAACGGGCGACTGGTGCCACCGGGATGTTGAACGGCGGGCCGGGCGCGGTCGGCGCGGTTGAGCAGGGACTCGCCGCCCCTTGCCCGGCGCGGAAGCGGTCGGTCGCATCACTTCCAAGAGATATTAAGAACATAATCCCGGCGAATTTGGAAGCGAACATTCTTTCGGCGTAGTCGGTTAATGATCACCGCTGCCACTCCGTGCCGAAGCGGAGCCGATCCGGACAGGACTGTTGACGGCGGGGCTCACGTCGGGTACAACCGAGCAGTGGCCTTGGCCTTTGTTTGCCAGGCGGACCCAGGGGGATATCGCTTATGAATGCGGGGACTTACCAACACGATATCGCGGCAGGCGCTGAAGGTCGAACCTCCGGCCCGATCGGGAAATACGGCGCGGACGAGAACCGCATCGTATCGGTCGCCGTCGCCGAGCTGCTTCCCGCCGACTCACCCCGGCTGGCGGGTGAGAACATCGAGCACATCACCATGCTTGCGGAATCGGAGGCGGAGCTTCCGCCGATAGTCGTGCACCGCCCGACCATGCGCGTCATCGACGGGATGCACAGGCTCCGCGCCGCTCGGCTGCGCGGCGCCCAGCAGATCGACGCGCGGTTCGTCGATGACACGGACGGCAAGGACCTGTTCGTCCTCGCGGTGAAGGCGAACATCGCGCACGGGCTGCCGCTCACGCTGGCCGACCGGCAGGCGGCGGCGGCGCGCATCGTGATCTCGCACCCGCAGTGGTCGGATCGTTCCATCGCCAAGGTGACGGGTCTGGCCGCGAAGACGGTGCGGACGGTCCGCGAGCAGACGATGGGGGACGCTCCGTCGCCGCACAGCCGGGTCGGTCAGGACGGCAAGGTCCGGCCGTTGAGCACGGCCGTGGGGCGCAAGGCGGCCGGCGAGATCCTGAGCGCCAACCCCCATGCCTCGCTGCGGCAGGTCGCCAGGGATGCCGGCATCTCCCTCGGCACCGCGTTCGACGTGCGCAAGCGGCTGCTGTCCGGCGAGGATCCGGTGGCGTCCCGGCGGTGCGGCCCGCCGCCGGACGACGAGTTGACTGATCCCACCGAAGAGATGGCGGTACCGTCGGTCAAGGCCCAGGAACATGACGCACCGTCAGTTCGGCGGCGGGACGCCAGGCAGGTGGAGCAGCCGGTGGTGCAGGACCCTTCGGTGATCATGCACATGCTGATGCGGGATCCCTCGCTGCGTTTCACCGACTCCGGCCGGCTCCTGCTGCGCTGGCTGAACAGCCGGGGGATCAGCCTGTCGGACTGCGAGGAGATGGTGGAGAGCGTACCCCCGCACTGCACCCGCACCGTAGCCGACTACGCGCGCCGGATCGCCGACTCCTGGGCGCAGTTCGCCGAACAGCTGGAGCAGCGCGAGAAGGCGATGGCGTGACCGGAGGCGCTGTCGCGAGCCCGTCCGAGGAGAGCGTGCTCTGCACGTACTCCGGTGGGGCCGGAGCAGGAACCGGCGGCCTGACCTGGGCTCAGCAGTTCATGAGGGAGGTGGTCCTGGCCTCGGGAGCCGCCGTCGGCGACTTCGACGTGATCATCGTCCACGATCCGGTCGGACCCCTGCCGATCGATCGGGCGGAGGATCTGGTGCGCCGCCTGGTGCTGCGCCATCCGACGCTGCGGACCTCGCTGTCGGAGACCGCCGAGGGCGTGCCGGTCCAGCACGTCAGCGCGGCCGGCGCGCTGCCGGTCTCGGTGCACCGGAGTGCCGACCCGTTCTCGGCGGATCCCCGGCAACTGCTGGCGGGCACGACCTTCGAGACGACGGTCCGGGTGCTCTTCGTCGTTCAGGAGGACGCGGTGGCGCGCATCGCGTTGCGGGTCAACCACCTGCTCGCCGACGCCGACGGTTCCCGGGTCGTCTTCCTCGACTTCGCCGCGGTGGCGGCGCAAGGGCCCGCGGACCCGAGCGGCGACCCGGTCACGGCGTCGCCGCTGGACCTCGGGCGGTTCGAGGAGTCCGCGGCGGGCCGGCGGGTCCAGCGACGGTCGCTCGAACATGCCGCCGCCGTCTACGAGCTCGCACCGCCGACGATGTGGCAGCGCCGTCGGACCCCGCAGGCCCGGCGGTTCTGGCTGGGCGAGCTGCGGTCGGCCCAGTTGCTCCCGGCCCTGGAGATCCTGAAGAACACCGCGGGCGTGACCCGGGCCGGGATCCTCGCCGGATCGCTGGCCGTGGTGACCGCGTGCCGGGCGCAGACCGCGTCCGCCCTGCTGTTCCTCATCTCCAGCAACAGATTCGACCCCGCCTGGACGTCCTACGCCGGTCTGCTGACCCAGGAGGCGATTCTGCACCTCCCGATCGGCGAGACCGCGGCGGACACGATGGCGGCCGCCACCACCGCATCGCTGCGCTCCTTGCGCCAGGCCCGCTACGCACCGGCGGAACTCGCCAGGGTCAGGCGTGCCGCCGAGCATCGTCGCGGCGTCAGCTTCGACCGGCTGGGGAACGCCGTCGTCCTGAACCTCCTGTCCGTCGACGCCCCCGCCGCGGAAGTCCGGCGCACTCCCACCACGTTCACCTGGAACACGACGACGAACGCGGAGAACCTCGGGCTCTACCTGGATGCCTACCAGACTGCCGACGAGTTCGTCCTGGGCGTCCGGGTGGACACCGGCCTCATGGCGCCGGACGAGGCGGAAGGGCTGCTGCGGACGATGGAGTGGATGATCGTCTCCGCGGCCTCGCGCGAGGTGGCGATCGACGAAGTACGCACGCGTTTGAGGACCGGATTCGGGTAGCGACCTGGTCTGTTGTGTCGGAGGACGTTCAACTGCGGACGGCCCCCGGTTGAACAGCTGTGTTCCGATGCCGGAACGAGCACAGTGGGCATGCGATGTTGCTCTGTCGGAGGGGGAACGAGTTCATGAGTATCCGGCAGCCGGCGGGCGGCGGGCGATGAAGGTCCTGACCGAGGCGGCGGCGTCGCAGACCGTCGCGGTGCTGGACGCGGGCGGGATCGTCGTCCTGCCCACGCGGCGCTGGTACATGCTGTGCGCGGACTCGACCGATGCCCGGGCGTGCCGACTGCTGTTCGCGGGAAAGGGGCGGCCCGCCACCAAGCCCCTCGCGCTCGTCATGGCGTCAAATGCCGCGGTGGCAGCCCGGTTCACGCTGTCCGACCAGGCCCGGCGCCTGGCCGAAGGCCTCTGGCCCGGTGATCTGGCCCTGCTGCTGCCGTGGTCGGAGCCGCGGTCCGCGGCGGACCTGGACTGGCTCGGCACCCGCACGGCGATGGTCACCCGGGATCCCTGGCTGCTCGGGGAGGTGGCCGCGCAGACCAGGAACCCGCCCGCGGTGACGGTCGTCAGCCGCAGTGACGGGCGGGACGCCGTCGAGCGGCAGCCGGCCCTGAGCCCGGCCGAGGTCGCACGGTTCGTGGAGCGCACCGCCCTGCCGGTGGAGATCCTCGTGGACGGCGGCGTCTGCCCGCTGGGTCGGGGCCTGACGGTGGTCGACTGCTCGTCCGCCCCGCGACTGGTCCGGGAAGGTGCCGTGCACGCACGGGCCGTCAGCGAGGCCCTGGGCGTGCCCGAATCGGCGCTCGGGACCGTGCCGTCCGCCGCGCCTTGACAGCCGACCCGGCAGACGATTCTCTGAAACGGCCGGTGCTCATGGCACAAAGCCACAGGTACGTCCGGCGGAATGCCTCGGTCGCCTGATTCCGTCGACGCCCACATGTCGGCTCCACCGCCGCTGCGCCGCGAATTCCGGGCACTCCGACCGCTCACCGACCAAACCGAACCCGGAGGTGCCTGTTGGTCGACCTCAGTCCCGGCCCGAGTCAGAAGTCCGTCCTGGTCCTCTCCGGCGAGGGGCCGTACTTCAAGAACAGCACGTACTACGACGGCACGATGTTCGATGCCCACGCGAGCCGGCCGCTCGCGCCGGAGCACCCCGGGCATCCCCTCGGCACGCTGCGCCTGACCGACCTGGTCTACTCGGACGGTGCGCGGTGGCAGCCGCTGTTACGTCCCAAACGCGGCAGCGTGCCGCATCTGACCTCTTGCACCCTCGAATCCATCCTGCTGGCGGCCGATCGGTGCTTCGAGCTGATGGACCTGGAGCACGTCTGGGCCGCCGACGGGGAACCGGCGGGCCGTCACCCCGTCGTCTTCCTGTCCACCACCTTCATCTGCGACAAGGGGACCCTGCGGCGCGCCCTGACCTGGATCCGGGAGCGGTGCGAGGGCTCGCTGGTCGTCCTCGGCGGTCAGTACAGCAACCTGAAGTACGACTCCATCCTGCGCGCGCATCCCGAGGTCGACATCGTGGTCCGCGGCGACGGTGAACAGGCGATTCCGCTGCTGCTGGACGCCCTGGACCGCGGCGAGGGGCTCGACGAGGTGCCCAACCTGGTGATCCGCACCGGGCCGGAGCGCTACCGGCTGACCGGATTCGGGTACATCGACCTGGAGGCGCACCCGTCGCCGGGCTTCGGGAGCGACCACCGTCCGGTGGTGCCCTACGAGTCGATGCGCGGCTGCCCGTTCTCGTGCAAGTTCTGCTCCTTCCCCTTCGCATCGCCCGAGTGGCGCTACAAGTCCGCCGAGAAGATCGCCGCGGACTGGGCGCGCTACCGGAAGGTCAACGGGGCGCGCCACATCCGGGCCATGGACTCGACGTTCACCGTGCCGCCGACCAGGATGCGGCGCCTGATGGAACTGCTGCCCTCGGTGGACGTGACCTGGGAGGCCTACACCCGGGCCAACGTCATCACCGGCCGGGAGAGCGTCGAGCGGCTGGCCGAGGCGCACTGTTCGACGCTGTCCATCGGGTTCGAGTCGATGAGCCCCAAGTCCCTGGACCTGATGCACAAGCAGGTCCGGGCCGAGCACAACCGTCGGGCGCACGAGGCGCTCTCGGGTGGTCCCGTCAAGTACCGGTCCTCCTTCATGGTCGGCTACCCGGGCGAGGCCCCGGAGGACTACGAACTCACCCACCAGTTCCTGCGCGGCGAGTACACCGGCCACTTCATGCTGTCGGTGTTCTCGATGACCGACGAGACGATGCCGGTCTGGCAGGACGCCGAACGACTGGGCATCGAGGTCGAGGACTTCGAGGACCCCGACGCGGCGTGGACGCACATCGGCATGGACCACGTGACCGCGAAGCGACTGCGCAAGCGCACCCTGGACGAGGTTCGGCGGCACAACGACGACGCCGTCCTGCTGCTGTGGCAGTCCGACTACCACACGCCGCTCGTCCCCCACCTGCCCGCCAGGACCAACCTGTGGGCCGAGAAGCTCGTGGAGCGACTGGGCATGCTGCCCGTCGACGTCCCCGACGCACGGCGGCGGGTGCAAGCCGCGGCCGACCTGCTCGGCTCGCTGGAACCCCTCGGCGTGCGCGCCGACATCCCTGCCCCCATCAGCCTTCAGGAGCCGGCGCTGTGAACGATCGCCGATACAGTTACCTCCGTCTCGGGGAGGCCCCCGGGGAGGCCGACGACGGCACGCTGTACTGCGATCCGCTGACCTCGCTGGTCGCGTATCCGTCCTTCGAGAAGTACCTGGTCGAGATGGTCCCGCTGTTCGCCGGCGACGGACTGCACTTCGCGATCGGCGACGTGGACGGGTTGCGGGAGTACGTCTCCGAGCGACGGGCCGGCGATCCGACCAGCTTCGGGCACCTGGCGGGCAACGCCTGCATGCAGACCGTCGGGCGGGTGACCGCCGGCTGGGCGGCGGTCGAACTCACCGACGCGGCGTTCCGGGTCTGCGGGACCTTCGGCGGGGACGAAGTCATCGTCGCCGCCTCCGGGATCAGCCACGAGCAGTTCGCGGACCGGATCCGCAAGCTGTGCCGCATGCTCAAGGCCTCGGCCCCGCGCCCGTGCAGCTTCGCGCTCGGCACGCTGGAGGACCGCACCGTGACCAAGGGCAAGGCCTTCGCCGCCTACCGCCACATCGTCTCGAAGGTCGACGCCCGGCTGTTCCAGGTGAAGGAGCAGGCCAGGAGTGACGGCAGACACCTGAACGGCTCCGTGACCGACCTGGGTCTCGTGAGTCTGCTCGACCAGCTGGAGGCCGGTCATCCGGCGAGGATCGGAGGCGGACTGTGAACGACACCACGACGACCGGCATGGACAGCGCGCAGCTGCAGGCCCTGGCCGAGCGCCACCGGGTGCCGTACCTGGACGTGGCACTGATCGCGGCCAACTCCGAAGGCGCCCGCCCGCTGCAGGGTTACCCCAGGGCCCGGATGCAACTGCGGCCGCAGGGCTCGGCGGAGACCTGGCAGATCATCCTGCCGTTCGACAACGCGCAGTCCCCGTTCGAGGTGGCCGACGGCGCGTTGCGGCTCGCGGGCGAGCCGGTCGCCGACGTGGTCGCGTTGGAGAACGACGACGTCGTCCTGACCTACCTGCGGGCCGGCGGCCGGTCGATCACCCTGAACACCCACTCGCGGTCCAAGTGCACCGGCTGCCTGTTCTGCCCCAACGTGATCGAGGACGCCGCCGACGAGACCCTCGCCACGGCCGACCAGCTCGCCGAGGTGCTGGAGTGGCTGATGGCCGACAACGGTTGGCCGGACCTCTCCCACACCGAGGTCATCACCGTCTGCAGCGGCTGCTTCCACTACCCCGGGATGGCGATCGACCACATGGCGGCGCTGCGGATGGCGGCCGACCGCTACGGGTTCACCGGCCGGCTGCACCTGCTCTCCTCGGTGCTGCGCGACCGGGCGGACCTGGCGCGGCTGCGGGAGACCTGCGGACCGTTCCACCTGACCCTGACCATGGAGTGCTTCGAGCGCAGGTCGCTGCTGCTGAAGGACACCAAGGCCTCGCTCACCCTGGAACGGGCCGGCGAGATCCTGGAGGACTGCCGGGAGCTGGACATCGTCGGCGACTTCACCTACGTGGCCGGCCTCGACTCGCTCGAGACCGCCGTCAAGGGGATCGGCCACCTCGCGCCGCGGGTCGGCACCTTCCCCCGGATCCAGGTCTTCCAGGCACACAACGACTACATGCGGCGTGCCCGGCACCGTGCGGCCGAGGACCTGACCTACTACCTCGACCTGCGGGCGGAGCTCGAGAAGGTGTTCGCGCCGACCGGGCTGGTCCCCAAGTCCTGGGAGAACTACCGGCCGCTGTGGTACTCCGAGTTCGCGGGCGCTGCGGTGCCGGGCCCGAGGGTATGAGCCGGGGCACCGGCACCGGCTGGACCGTGCGGGTCGCGCAGGTCCGGCTGCACGCGTTCACGGTGCCGGCGCCCGCACCCGCCGCGCACCATCCGGCGGTCCGGACCGACGCGCGCCGCGACCCCGTGCGCGGCTGGCTGGTCGGCGTCGGCGACGGCCGGCACTGGGGGTGGTGGGGGCCGGTCGACCAGGCCGTGGCCGCCAGGGCCCCCGAGCTGCTGGCCACCGCCTTCCCCGCCCTGCCGGCCGAGGTCGACGCGGCGGACTTCGCACGCCGGCTGCGCCGGGCCACCCGGCACGGGCACACCGGCGTGCTCTCGCTCAGCGTCGGCGCGCTCGAACTGGCCCTGTGGGACCTGCTCGGCAAGCGGGCCGGGCTGCCGGTCTGGGCCCTGCTGGCACCGCGGGCCGTCGAACGGACCGTGCCCGCCTACGCGACCTGCTTCGGCGTGGACCCGGTGCCGAGCCGGCTGCCACGGGTGATGGACGAACTGGCCGAGGAGTTCACCGTGCAGAAGTGGCGGGCGGAGGTGCTCGGGCCGGAGCTGATCGACCTGACGAAGGACTTCGTCGTGCGGCGCGGGCCCGGTCGCCTCGCGGTGGACTTCCACGGCGCCTGGTCACCCGAGCGGGTCCGGGCCGCCTGCCGTCCGCTGGCCGGTGCGCTCGCCTGGGTCGAGGAGCCGTACCACCCGGACGAGGTGGACACGGCCCGGCCGGGCGAGTTCGCCGTGCCGCACGCGGCGGGCGAGCACTGTTACGGCCACGCCGACGCGGCGCAGCTGCGGGCCGGGCGCGTCGACGTCTGGCAGCCCGACGCAGTGTTCTGCGGCGGCCTGGTGAACCTGCGGCACCTGGTGCGGGAAGCCGCGCGGGCCGGGGCCCGGTGCGCCCCGCACGGCGGCGGCTTCCTCCCGGCGCTGCACCTGGCCGCGGCCGGCGAGCCGATCGACCTGGTGGAGCTGCACCTGCTGCTCGAACCGCGGCGCGCCGCGCACCTCGCCGAGCCGCCCGCCATGACGGCAAGTCACCTGGCCATCCCGACCGCGCCCGGCTGGGGCGGCGAACTGCGAACGGACCTCTTCGATGGCTGATCCACGGCCCGTCCTGCTGATCGACGCGGGGGGCACCCTCCTCACCCGGACCCGGCCGGGGCTGACCACCCGGGTGGTCCAGGCCGTCCGCCAGGCCCAGGGGCTGACCGCCGAGGCGGAGTCCCGGCTGCGCGCGGCCGTCCTGACCGCGGCGGACGCGCAGGCCTGCCTGCGCGCGCTCGACCTGCCGCCGGCCACCGCGGCCCTGGTGGCGGAGGTGCTGGCCGCGGATCCGGGCGAGGCCGTCGTGCTGCCCGGGGCGGCGGAACTGCTGCGCAGCGCGGTCGAGTCGGGCTGGCGGGTGGTGCTGGCCAGCAATGCCGGCCCCGGCACACCGGAGCTGCCCGAGGTGCTGCGGCGCCACCTGAGCGCGGTGGTGGAGTCCCGCGCCCTGGGTCTGGTCAAGGAGGATCCGCGGTTCTGGACCAGGCTGGTGGAGACCGAGCGGGTCGATCCGCGGCTGGCCCTGGTGGTCGGTGACCAGGAGGACGCCGACCGGTCGGCTCCGGCGGCTGCCGGGCTGCAGTCCCGGCTGGCGGCCGGCAGCCTCGCGCAGCTCGCGGCGGACCTGCGGGCGGCGGGTCCGGCGCCCGCACAGGCCTTCGCGGTCGTGGCCGGGGACCACGAGGAGTGGGCCGGGCGGGAGATCGTCGTGGCACCCCAGCTGGCGGAGCTGGTGGTCCGGGTCACCCGGGCCAAGCTGAGGTACTCCTCGGGTGCCGCGGGCGGTACCGCCATCGTGGTGAAGCGCCGCTCGGGGCCGCCCGCGGTGGTCGCCCATCAGGGTGAACTTCCGGCTCTGGCCTGGCTCCTGGCGGGGCGGGAACGCTCGCCGTACACCGTCCCCGCGAGCCTGCGCGCCCTGCTGGCGGAGAAGGGCCTCTCACTGGAGGTGCTCTCCGCCGCGGACCAACGGCACGCGCTTTCCATGATCTACGAGGCCAGGGCAGACTCGACGGTCACAGAGCGCACGGCGGATCTGGTGCGCTTCCTGGAAGACCGCAGAGAGCATGGAGTCCCGTCATGACGCACGACCGCGAGCTGTTCTCCGGCACCGCGCAGTACTACGCGCGCTACCGCTCGCCCTACCCGGCCGAGCTGCTCGAGGAGCTGGCCGCCGACTTCGGACTCGGCGCCGGTGCCGAGGTGCTGGACCTCGGCTGCGGCAACGGCCAGCTCGCCCTGCCGCTGTCCCGGACCGGCAGCACGGTCTGGGCGGTGGACCCCGATCCGGACATGATCGCCGAGGGCGTCCGACTGCAGGCCGACGGCGAGTACGGCCGGGTGCGCTGGATCCTGGGCCGGGGCGAGGGCCTGCGGACGGCGGGCCTGCCCGGGCTGCGGCTGTGCACCATGGGCGCCTCGTTCCACTGGATGGACCGCGAGCTGGTGCTGGAGCTGCTGGACGGGTTGGTCGAGCCGGACGGCGGGGTGGCGCTGGTCTCCGGCTCCGCCAGCATCTTCTCGAAGTCCGCCTCGGTGGAGGGCGCCTGGCTGGACGTCACCCGGGAGGTGGTCACCGAGTTCCTCGGGCCGCAGCGGCGGGCCGGACGCGGCACCTACAGCCACCCGAAGCGCGGCCACGAGGAGGTGCTGGGCGACTCCGCCTTCAAGTGGCTGGAGACGAGGCGGTTCACCTCCACCCGGCTGCTCTCGGTGGCCGAGGTGGTGGGCCAGCAGCTGTCCACCTCCTATGCCTCACCGGTGCAACTCGGGGAGCGGCTGGGCGAGTTCGAGTCCGAGCTGACCAGTCGGCTGCTGGCGCTGAAGCCGGGTGACGGGTTCGAGACCGTGGAGCACACCGATCTGATCGTGGCCCGCCGGTGATCACGCCGGCCGGCAGCGCCGCGGTGGACTACTGGCGGGCGGCCTGCCTGCTCGCCTTCAGCCACGCCGCCGGCCTGGCGTGGCCGCCACCGGGCGCGCCGCAGCGGCGGCGCGCCGCCGGGCACTGGGGCTGCAACCCCGGCATCGCCTGGGCGGCCGGGCACCTGGCCCAGGCCGCGGACGAGGAGTTCCTGCTGATCACGGGGACCGGGCACGCGGGCAGCTACCTGTTCGCCCAGCAGGCGCTGCGTTCGGGCGCCACGGCGGCCTCGATCAGCGCGGCCAACCGCCGCTACGGCCAGCCCGGCGGCGAGCCCACCGAACTGCTCGGAATCCCCGAACTGCCCTACGTGGGTGGCGAGCTCGGCCCGGCGCTGGGTGTCGGCCAGGGCATCGCGGCCGCCGCACCCGGTCTGCGCGTGGTGACGGTGGTCGGCGACGGCGAGTGCGAGACGCCCGCCGCGCTGGCCGCCCTCGCCCACCACGACGTGCTCGCGGCGGCCCCGGGCAGCAGCTGGCTGCCGGTGGTCAACGTGAACGGCGCCAGGATGGGCGCTGCGGCGAGGTTCTCGCCCAAGCGGTTGCAGAGCCTGCTCGAAGGCATGGGCTACACGGTGCTCAGCAGCGGCGCGCACCCCGACGAGGCCGCCGAGGCGGCGCGGCTCGCCTGGGAGTCGACCGCGGCCGGTACCCCGGCGGCGTGGCTGAGCATCACCGAGAAGGGCTGGCCCGCCCCGGCGCTGCTGGGCGGCCTGCCGTTCCGCGGCCCGCACGCGCACAAGCCCCGCGGGTTGGACCTGACCGACCCGCAGGTGCGGGCCGAGCTCGAGGACTGGCTCGGCGGGCTGAACTCCCCGCCGGTGGTCGACCGGGACGGCGGCGTGTCGCCCGCGGTGCGGCGCCTGGCCGCCCGGATCCGGCTCGACCTGCCCACGGCGCACGGCCCGTCGGCGCCGGCGGCCGAGGACGGCGGCCGTCCCGCGGCGGCGGGGGTCGGCACCGGCTCGCCCATGGCGGCCGTGGACGAGGTGCTCGCCGCCCGGTCGGTGCGGGTCTTCTCGCCGGACGAGGGGGCCTCCAACCGGATCGACCGCTGCCTGGCGGCGGGCCTGGTGACCGAGGTGCTCGCCGAGGAGCTCTGCTCCGCGTGGACCTGGGGCAGCACCGAGGCGGGCGTCCCGTCGGCGCTGGTCTCCTACGAGGCCTTCGCCCCCCTGGTGGCCACCCAACTGGCCCAGTACCTCAAGCTGATCACGGTCCGTCCACCGGCCGGGCGCCCGCCCTTCGCGGTGGTCCTGACCAGCCTCGGCTGGGGCAACGCGCCGACGCACCAGAACACCGACCTGGTGGGCGGGCTGCTCGCCCGGGCCCGGGACTGCCCCGTTCGTGTCCTCTTCCCGCTCGGCGCCGGCTCGGCTCGGCGCAGGATGCGGGAGGCGTTGGAGGACCGGGACGTGCTGGCCACGGTCACCTGCTCCAAGCAGGAGCTGCTCGACCTGCCGGACCCGGGCGGCGCGGCGGTGGGAATCCGCCTGCGGGGCGCGGCCGCTGACGACGCGGTGATCGTCGCGGTGGGCGACATCGCCGTCACCGAGGCGGCCGCCGCGATGGCGCTCGCGGCGGAGCACGGCGTGCGGGTGGGGATCGTCGCGCTGGTGGAACCGGCGCGGCTGGATCCCGGCGCGGTCCGCCGGGCCTGCGGTCCGCAGCTGCCCGGGGTGTGCCTCTCGTGGGTCGCCGCCCATCACCTCGGCTCCGTCTACCAGGCGGTCCGGCCCGCGGGCACCGCCCGGCTGGGCTACCGCGAACGCTGGGGGCCGACCGGCTGGGAGACCTTGGCCGCCAACGGGCTGACCCGGTGGTCGGTGCTGGGTCGGCTGCGCGCCGCCGGGTGCCCGCTGCCGCCGGAGCTGGACCGTCCGGCCGGCTCGGCGCCCGGACCCCTCGACCCCGCGACGCTGTCCTACGAGGTGAGAAGGATATGAATCCGTTCCGTTTCGGCATCCTGACCAAGGGTGCTCCGTCCGGGAGGGCCTGGCGCGAGCTGCTGGCCAGGCTCGACGACACCGGCATCAGCAGCCTGCACCTGCCGATGCACTCGACCCCGCAGTTCTCGCCCGGCGCGGCACTGGCCGACGCGGCGGCGCGGACCTCGCTGCGGATCGGCACGCTGGTCCGGAACAACGACCTGCAGCACCCGGCCCTGCTGGCCCGGGAGGCGACCACGCTGGCCCTGCTGTCGGACGGCCGCTTCGAGTTGGGCATCGGCGCGGGATGGATGGACCGTGACTACCAGCACTTCGGGTTGCCGCTGGCTCCGGGTGGCGAGCGGGTCTCCCGACTGGCGGAGGCGGTCGAGGTGGTGCGGCGGTGCTGGAGCGGTGCGGAGTTCTCGTTCCACGGCAAGCACTACACGATCGAGTCGCTGCAGGGGCTGCCGGGTCCCGCCGTTCCGCTGCTGGTCGGCGCCGGCGGTGGGCGGATGCTCCGGCTGGCAGCCGAGACCGCCGACATCGTGAGCTTCTCCCGTAACCTGGCCGCCGGGTCGACCCCGCACGAGATAGCCGTCGACGCGTCCCTGGAGTCGACCGAGCGGAAGGCGCGGGTCCTGCGGGAGCACCTCGGCGCGCGGGCGGCCGAGGTCGAGCTGAACGTCCTGGTGGTCCGGGCCGGCCTCGGCGCCGACGCCCGGGCGAAGCTGGACCACTACGTGTCGGACACGGGTGTGAGCGCGCAAACGGCCCGGGAGACCCCGGAGACCCTGCTGGGTGCCTCGGTCGACGAACTGGTGGACCTGCTCCAGGAACGCCGGGCGCGCACCGGGATCAGCTACTACGTGCTCCGGGAGCCGGACCTGGACCTGGCCCGGTCCCTGGCCGACCGGCTGTCGGGCACCCGATGACGAACCCAACCGGCTGACAGAGGGAGTGATGATGATGTCTCACCCAACGCGTGAGGTCCGATCGGCTGAGATCAAGGACGTTCCCGCCGTCATCGAACGGCTGGAGGCGGACGGCGTGGTGCTGGTTCCCGGCTACCTGGACGCCGCTGCCATCGCCGAGGCGACCGGCGAGTGTCGCGAACTGTTCGAGCGGACGCCGTCCTGGGCGCATCACGAGGACTACTCGGTCGGCCAGTCCGTCCGGATGGAACGCGGCGACGTCGACCCAGCCGACTTCCCGGTCATCTCCTCGGCCTTCGCCCGCCCTGAACTGGAGGCCGTGGTGGGCGCGTTCTTCGGCGAGGGCTACATCTTCAGCCGGACCATCTACGGGATCCTCGACGTCGTCGGCAGCACCACGCACGTGCAGCAGCTGCACTACGACAAGATGCGGCACCTCAAGTCGTTCGTCTACCTGACGGATGTCGGTGCTGCGAACGGCCCGTTCCACTGCCTGCCGGGTTCGCACCTCGTGGCCCGCGAGCAGCAGCGGGAGAACCGGCGGCGGCGCATCGTGCCGACGGACGAGGGCGTCCGGCAGCTGCCCGAAGGGCTGGTCGGCCGGGGCGTTCCGGTGCTGGGCGAGGCGGGCACGCTCATCCTGTTCGACAGCGACATCCTGCACCACGCCGGCATCGTCACCGAGGGGGAGCGCCTGGCGATCCGCAGCCTCAGCTTCGGCTCCTACCGGTCCGACACCTGGTACCGCCAGGACGGCAGCGTCGAGATCGCTCCTTGAGCGGCACGGCGGGAGCGACCCGGTGAAGAAGGACGTCGCCGTCCGTTGGTGCGCTGCGCGGCTCGAGGTCGGCGAGGGCCCGCGGTGGATCGACGGACGGCTCGTCCTGGTGGACATCCTGGCCGGCGCCCTCCACGAGACCGACGGAGATCGACCGGGCCCGCTGCGCCAGCTGCACCGCCTGTCGGTGCCGCTGGGCGCGGTCGCGCCCGTCGCCGGGGCGGCGGGCAGCTGGATCGTCGCCGCCGGTCGCGGCTTCGCCCTGCTCGACCGCTCGGGCGGGCTCGACTGGCTGGCCCGCCCGGCCAGGGGAGGAGTCGCACCCCGACGCATGAACGACGGGGTCTGCGATCCGTTCGGCCGCTTCTGGGCGGGCTGTACGGCCTGGGACACCACCCCCGGTGCGGGGGCCCTGTTCCGCGTCGACACCGACGGTGCCGTCACCCAGGTCCTGGACGGGATCACCACGCCCAACGGCCCGGCCTTCAGCCCCGACGGAAGGCTGCTGTACCTGGCCGACAGCGACCGCCGGGTCGTCGACCGCTTCCCCGTCGACCCGGTGACCGGGGCGCTCGGCGAGCGGTCCCCGTTCGTGACGTTCGACGCCGGTGGTCCCGACGGTATGACCGTCGACGTCGAGGGCAACCTCTGGGTGGCGGTCTGGGGCTGCGGTGAAGTCCGGCAGTTCACCCCCGCCGGTGTCCTGAAGGCCGTCGTGGCGGTACCGGCGCCCCAGGTGACCGCTCCGTGTCTGGGCGGACCCGCGGGCACCCGACTGTTCATCACCACGGCCGGGTACGGGCGGGCGGCCGACGCCGCTGACGGCTGCGGCGACGTCTTCGCCGTCGACGTGCCCACACCCGGTGTTCCGGCCGCCACCTTCGGCCCCTTGACCCGGGGCGGCGGGCGGCCCGGACCGTGACCGGGGTCCGTCAGCGGGCGCGGTAGCGCAGGGCCAGCACCGACCACGAGTAGCGGCCGGAGGTGAGCGCGAGCACCGGCGCGCCGTCCGGCAGGGTCCGCTGCTCGACCAGGTCCGCCAGCGCGCGGATGACGTCGGCGGTGAAGCAGTGACCCGCTTCGATCCCGGGCACGATCTGGTGCGGCACGCCCGAGGCGTGGGCCAGGAACCGGCGGGTACCCGTCGAGTACGCGCCGACCACCATGCCCGCCACCTCGCCCGCCCTCCAACCCGCAGCCGACAGCGCGGCCCGGGTGGCCGCACCGACACCGTCGACGCTGGCTCGCAGGCCTGCTATGCCCGGTTGCGGCCCCGGCGGGGCGGCGCGCATCGCCGTGCGCAGGGCGACCAGCTCGAAGCTCGGCCCCGGTGGCGGTCCGTGCGTGACGGTGCAGGCGCCGGCGGCATCGCCGAGGATGCTCATGCTGTCGGTCAGCACCCGGCTGTCCGGCCCGGCCACGTCGGCGGTGACGACGAGGACCGGACCGGCCTCGCGGCACGTCCCGGTCGCACTGATGATCGCGGATCCCAGGTTCGCACAGCCGTTGCCGGTCACGACGAAGGCCGGTGTCCGGTCGTGGCCGCCGGAGTGCAGGAGTGTGTTGAGCACGACGGAGGCCGCGGTGCCCCGGACCTCCTCGGTGGCGTAGACGATGCCGCTGACGTCCTTGGGCCGATCCGCGACGGGACGCAGCAACTCGACTGCCAGCTCCACCGATTGCCCCTTGTACACAGCTGCGCCGGTGGCTCCGGAGTCGCGCAGGGCGTCGCGGTTGGCCATGACGTCGGCGTCGCCCAGGTCGTCGAGCGCGACGACCTCCCCCAGCGCGACGCGGAAATCGGAGAGGTGGACCCGCGGGCTGCCGGTCATGGAGTCGGCGGCTCCGCTCGCCCGGTCGCCAGTGCGTCGACGACGAGCGCCACCGAGCCGACCGACTCGAACGTCGCCAAGGAGAGTGCGGAGTCCGGGAATTCGATGTCGAACTCCTGCTCGGCCGCGGCGATGAGCTGCATCAGCTGGAACGAGGTCACCCCCAGATCCTCCAGCCGGTCGTCGGCCGTGAGCTGGTGACCGTCGGGAAGATGGCTGAGGACCTTGCGCAGAATCCGCGCGAGTGCCGCCACGATCTCCTCATTGATCGGTGATTCGGCCATGACCTGCTCTCTCTCCTCGGGCGCGGACGCGGGCACGGGCGCGGGCGCGCACGAACTCGGCCCGGCGGCCGTCGGTTTGCCGAGCCGCCGTCAGTGATGGCGTTCAACCGGAAACGTTCCGCGGTCGAACACGGGCCGGGGTCCGCACGGGCGTTCCGGAACAGCTGCCCTGACTGATCATCAAAACATCAAGGAGGCTGCAAGATAGCACTCCGTGACACCGCCGGAAAGGTCGGTTCCCGAAACCGTTTCACGGTCGCGAACCGGTTTGTTCCGTCGTTCCGGTGAACGTTGACAGACCAGGCCGTGGTGGAAACGCTGGCTAAGCCGGTACCGGTGGCACCGCCACGGGGCGCCACGCCCGGCTGCGACGCGGCGACGGAGCAACAATCGAAAGAGGCCACCGATGAGCAGCTCGAACCTCACGCTCGACAGCGCGGATCGCGTGATCCCGGTGCTGGCGCGGGACGGCTACGCCCTGATCCGTGACGTCCTGTCGGCCGAGGAGGTGGCGCGAGCCCGCGCGGTCTGCGACGCCCACCTGCTGCCCGATGCCGACGCGGAGTGCGAGATCGAGGCCACGGAGCTGCTGCGGATGCCCGAGTTGGGCTTCATCTTCGACGAGCGCGTGGTGGCGGCGCTCAGCGGGTGGCTCGGTGGAACCCTTGCGTACTACCCGAATTACGTCGCGCGGCTCAACCGTTTCACGGAGTGGCACGTCGACAACGGATTCTCGCCGAGGTTCATCCCCGACGCGAGCCATCTGTACAGCCCGGACTTCCGGCATCTGCAGTGCATCGTCTATCTCCAGGACAACGTCCCCGGAGCCGGGGGAGGACTGGACGTCCGACCCGGGTCGCACGGCTGGGCGGCCGGCGGTCCGTTTCCGGATGACGACGAGCTCGCACGCAGCTATCCCGACATTGTCTCGGTCGACTCGAGGGCGGGCGACCTCATCGTCTTCGACGGACGGCTGATGCACCGGGGGACACCGACGGACGGCTCGCTCAAGCGTCGCAAGTACGGCATTTTCTGGAGTGCGTCACGCGATGACCAGGTGCAGATCGACCGCTACCTTGCGTACTTCCTGGCTCGCGTGGATCATCTGCGCACCCTGAACCAGCCCCCCGACGAATTCGAACGCGAGGAGCTGCGCTTTCAGCTCATGCGCAGTATCCGCTTTCCGGCGAGCTACCTCCCGCAAGAGGTCGAGGTCCTCCGCAAGTTCGGTGTCACCCTCGCGGAGCTGCCCGGGCTCACTCCGGGCAGCGCGTGACCAAGGAAGTCGCCCTGGTGTCCGGTGAGAACAGCCGCGCCCCGTTCCGGTTCTGTGTCGCAACGGGCGGCGTCAAGAACGCGGACGAGTGGTCGGAGCTGGCGCGCAAGGCCGAGGATCTGGGCTACGACCTGCTGGCGGTCACCGATCACGTCCAGCAGGAGATGGCGCCGTTCACGGCGCTGGCCGCGGCCGCCGCCGTCACCACCACGCTTCGGGTCGGCACCTACGTCATGTGCCATGACCTGCGCAGCCCCGTCGTCCTGGCGAAGGAGTTCGCGACCCTGGACATCCTGAGCGGCGGCCGGGCCGAGGTTGGGCTCGGTGCCGGCTGGTTGATGAGCGACTACACCCGGACCGGGACACCGTTCGGCAGTCGCGCGCTGCGCTTCGAGCGGTTCGCGGAGTACGTCGAACTCGTCCGCGAGCTCCTCGCCGGCGGTACGGTCAGCCATGACGGGCCGTACTTCTCGGTGTCCGACGTGCGGTGCGTGCCCGCACCGGTACAGCCGATCCCGCTGCTGATCGGTGGCTCGCGGCGTCGGTTGATCGAGTTCGCGGCGCAGCGGGCGGACACGGTGAGCATCGCGCCGACCACCCGCGCCGATGGCCGCCGGTCCTCCTACTGGGACGCGGAGATCGACGACCGGGTGCGCTGGGCGCGCACCGCCGCGGCCGGACGGTCCGCCGTGCCCGAGATCGACGTCGCCATCCATGAATGCCGGGTGCTGCCGCGCCCCAGGGCGGTGCTGACCGCGCTGAGCGCCGCCCGAGGAGTCCGCGAGGACCAGATCGACGCCATCCCCAGCCTTCTCATCGGGACCCCCGAGCACGTGGCCGAGCTTCTGCTCGCCCGTCGCGAGCGCTGGGGGGCATCGCGGATCACGATTCCGGAATCCGCGGTGGACGAGATGGCGCCGATCGTCGCCCGCCTCGCCGGCCGCTGATTCGCGGGCGGGCGGGGCGCACGGCTCTTCGAGATCGCGCGGTGTCCGGCCGGCACGACTGACCCAGGGTCAGCCGTCCCGAACCGGGCCCGGGCGTGCGGTGTCAGCTGCGGGTGCCGTAGCGGCGGTTGAAGCGTTCGACGCGGCCGGCGACGTCGACCACCCGGGACTTGCCGGTGTAGAAGGGGTGGCTGGCGGAGGAGACCTCGACGTCGATGACGGGGTAGGTGTTGCCGTCCTCCCACTCGATGGTCTTGGCGCTGGTGGCGGTCGACCTGGTGAGGAAGGCGAGGCCACCGGCCCGGTCGCGGAAGACGACGGGGCGGTAGTCGGGGTGGATGCCGGGCTTCACGGCGGTTGCTCCTTCGGCTCGGTGGTGGTCAGCGCTCTTCGCGGAACTCGACGTGGCGGCGGAGCACCGGGTCGTACTTGCGCAGCACCAGGCGGTCGGGGTCGTTGCGGCGGTTCTTGCGGGTGACGTAGGTGTAGCCGGTGCCGGCGGTCATGGGGGCACCCCCGGCCGGAGGCTGGGGGAGGAGTTTGATGATCGGGCGCAGTTCGTTGCGGGCCATGCGGTCCTCCTCGGATCGATGCCCGCGACTCTATACGAAATGAAACCCGTTTTCATCTGACGGTCGGGTAGGGCCCCGGCCGGCGGCGCTCACCGGGGAGCGCCGCCGGCCGGTCCGTCACTCGGCGGTGACCTCCGCCAGGTCGGCGAGCAGTTCGGAGGCGGTGACCGGGTCCAGGTCGCCGAAGCGCAGCGGGTAGCGGTCGGCCGCGGCGGGCCAGTAGTCGCCCGGTGATCGGTCGAGCCAGACGGTCCGGAAGAACTGGTGGGCGGACTCCTCGAGGTTGCCGACCCAGAGGCCGTCCTCGAGCGCGATGACCAGGTGGCCCCCGTCGCCGAGCGGCTTGGAGAACCAGCGCTCGATGCCGGCGTCCTGCGGGGCTCCGCGTTCCCAGCCGCGCTTGGTCAGGGCGAGCAGTCGGCCCACCGGGACGACGTGCTCCTCGAAGCGGCGCAGGCGGTGGTCGGCGGCCTCCTCGGGGGTCGGCCGGTGGACCGGGCGGCCGAGTTGGGCGAAGGGCTGGAGGATCTGGTAGTCGGCGAAGAGCTCTGACCAGGCGGGCAGGGTCTCGCCCAGCAGGAGGGGGTGGGCGAGGCGGACGGTGGCGCCGTCGGGGAGGGTGAAGGCGTCGTCGTGGACGTCGGCGAAGGTGCGGTCCTCGGCGACCCGGAAGGCGGTCACGCCCTCGGCGCCCCCGGTGTCCTCGGCGAGCCAGACCAGGCGGTGCACCAGGTGGCCGAGCAGCGGGTGCTGCACCAACAGCTCCCGGAACTCACCTGCCGTCCAAGCCCGTTGGGCCACCATCGCGGCTTCGAGTCGGCGGATCTGGTCGGTGGCGATGGTGCGGACGTCCTTCTTCAGCCCGGCGAACCGCTTGCGCTCGGCCGGGGCCAGCTCCTGGTCGTCCCGCGCCCCGGGAGCGGGCAGGTCCTTGCGCCGCTTGCCGTCGCCGTCCAGCACGAACGGGCGCAACTGCTCGTCGAAGCCCACGGTGAACCGGCGCGGGCCGTAGTCGATCACCGTGGTGCCGCCCGCGTCCAGGCCCAGGTCCGGGACCAGCCGGTCGGCCAACTGCTCGGCGGTCAGCCCCAGGCCGTCCGCGATCTCGGTGATCTTCTCCTGCGCCCGTTCCTTGAGCGCCTTGAACTTCACCCGCTGCGCCAGGCTGTTGAGGTGCAGCAGGGCGACGTCGGTGCCGATCCCGGCCAGCACGTCCAGGCCCTCGACCGCCCGGCGGTGCGCACCCTGGCCCGGCCAGTCGCGCACGATGGGGGTGAGCCGGCGCACCGTCTCGTCGTCACCCAGCACCCCGAGGGCGTGCAGGATCCAGCTCTCCTTGGGCGGCAGCCCGGCCTGGCGCCACTCCTCGAACAGCGCCCAGGCGAACCCGGCCAGCGCCTCGGCGCGGCAGACCTCGCGGACCACGGCCAGGCCGGGGTAGGGATCGCCGGGCTTGGAGATCGCGAGCATGGTCAGCACGTGCCGCACCGCCGTCTCCGGCAGCGCCGTCCCCGAGCCGTTCAGCAGCAGCTGCGGCAGCGCGCCGGGCTGCACCCAGCCGGGCAGGGCGGGCAGCCTGCCGGGCAGCGCGCTCTCCAGCGGGTCGGTGGCCAGCAACTCGGCGACGAGCTCCGCGGCCTCGGCGCCGTAGCGGTCGGCCACGGCGGTCCGGAACTCCGTCGCGCCCGCGTCGGCCGCGACCAGCCGCACCGCCTGCTCGGCGGCCTGCCGGGCCGCTCCGGCCGGGCCGACCGCGTCGGGCACCAGCAGCAGGCCGGCCGCGATCCCGTGCCGGGCGAACCAGGAACGGGCGGTCGGCTGCAGCGACTTGAGCCGGACCAGCCCGTCAGCCATGATCCGGGCGGTGGCCGCGTCCCGGAACGGGAGCAGCAGCGGAGCCAGGTGGGCCGGCTTGGCCTGCGCGACCGACCGCGCCATCGGCAGCGCCGCCAGGCCGTACCTGGCGACCACCGGGCGCAGGAACTCCTGCCCGCCCCAGAGATTGGTGGGCCGCCAGTTCTCCAGCCAGGGGGCGAGCACGTCGGCGGGTCCCTGCATCAGCAGCCGGTGCGCGATCCAGAGGCCGGTGTTCGTGCCGCTGAGCGCCCTCGACGCCTCGGCGGCCCAGTCGGTCGCGGCCGGGTAGGGCCACCCGGTGGACTCCGTCGCGGCCCACCGCTCCCGTTCGCCGCCACGCCACTCCAGCTGCGGCGCGTCGTCCGGCAGCAGGCCATCCAGTACCCGCGGCTTGCGGACGGTGCGCTTGCGGGTCCACGGCGGCGCGACCAGCAGCGGCGGCAGTGCTTCCGGCGCGGCTTCGGCGGCCCGCTCGCGGGCCGCGTCCAGGGTGCCGATCAGGGCCGTGGCCGCCGGGTCGAGGCGGGTCAGCAGCTCGGGCAGGACGGACTGCCAGCGGGCCAGGTGCGCGTTGAGCAACTGCCGGGCGGCGGGGGCGTGCTTGCCGTCGCGCAGCGCGGTCGCGGCGAGCAGGCGGGCGGCGCGCACCGGGTAGCGCTCCATGGCCTGCTGGAGCGCGGGCCTGGTGTACTTGTCGTCCAGCCGGGCGAGCAGCAGGCGGAAGGCGTCGTCGGTCGGGAACTGCGCGATGGCCGCGGTGATGGCGCGCAGCTGGTCGGCACCCTCGGTCTGCTCGACGGCTCCGCCGAGCAGCGGCACGCAGCCGGTGCCGAGGCGCTCGGCCAGCGTGGCGACGAGCGGGACCGACCATTCCCGCGAGAGCAGTGTCGGCGTCGGACCGAGGCGCTCCGCCTGCGCCGGGTCGTCCAGGGCGCGCAGCAGCAGCGAGTGCAGCTGTGACCCGTCGTTCCCGTACCCGGCGTGCTCGGCCACGCACTCGTCGACCCACTCCGGGGTGCCCGAGGCCAGGTAGGCGGCGACGGCCCGGCGCCGGGGCGTGCTGCGGCACTGCGCGAGCGCGTCGACGGCCTCCCGGTACGCGGGCTCGTCCGCGACGGCGAGCAGCTCCCGCACCCGGGCCGCCGGCGCCCTGCTGACGGCCGGGTGCGGATGGTCGGCCGGGGTGCGGAAGCGCAGCTTCGGGGTGCCGTAGCCGAGCACGCGGTACGTCCGGCCGGTGTACACCTCCAGGAGCTCCACCACGGCGCGGGCGGCGAAGGTCAGGCCGTGCCGGAGCACCCAGGCGTCGGCGAACGGCGCCTGCTCCAGGGCGCCGTCCTGCCACCCGGGCGGCAGCAGCGCGGCCACGGCGGCGGCGCCGAGCGGGTCCGGCTCGCCGGCCAGGTAGGCGCGGGCCGCGTGCACCAGCGCGGGGTCGGTCTCGCCGGCGGTCAGCGCGCGCTCGATCCACGACTCGTCGGCGGCGATCCACTCCTCGGCCAGTGCGACGGCGGCCGCCTCGGGCTGCACCACGGCGCGGGTCACGCTGCCGCGGCGCGGCGGGACCAGCCGGAGCCAGGCGGCGGGCAACACGAAGGTGTCCTCGTCCGGCAGCTGCACGGGCTCGGCAGCGGGTGTCGGGGCCAGCGCCGGGGCGGGGGTCGCTGCCGGAGCGGGTGCCGGGGCCAGTGCTGGGGAGGGTGCCGGTGCCGGAGCGGGTGCCGGGCGGGCCGCGACAGCTGCGCCCGCGGTCTCGGTGTAGCCCTTGCGCTCCTTCTCCCGCACGAGCTTGCCGAACTGAGCCTCTGCCGCCTCCGTGGAGGCCAGCTCCTTCACCTGGACCCGGCCCTCGGTGCCGATCCGGCCGTAGCGCACGCGTATCGAGGCGCCCTCGACCGCGGCCTCCCAGAACTTCTCCGAGCCGTCACCGACGAGCTCCCAGCGCCGCACCGCGTCTCCTCCCATGCCGTGGTCGGCCACCGGGTGCCGTGCTCATCCGGTGATCACGGGCGACACCCTAGCGATCACCGCGGACAGTGGTGCCGCGTCACGGGCCCGGGGCCGGCCGCCGGTCAGCCGTCGGCCCGGTAGCGATGGACGAGGGTGGCCGCCATGGCGCCCTCGCCGACGCCGGCGGCCACCCGCTTGACCGAGTGGGCGCGCACGTCGCCGGCCGCGAAGACGCCCGGCAGGCTGGTCTCCAGCAGGTAGGGGTCGCGGTCGAGCGGCCAGCGGGTGGTCTCGTCGTCGCCCGGCCGGTCACCGTGCGGCAGGTCGGGGCCGGTCAGCACGAAACCGTGCTCGTCGCAGGCGACGGTCGAGCGGAGCCAGCCGGTGCGGGGGCGGGCGCCGATGAAGGTGAAGACGAATCGGGCGGGCTCCTCGCTCCGCATCCCGGTCGCCTCGTCCAGCAGCCGGATCCGCTCCAGGTGCCGCTCGCCGTGCAGCGACAGGACCCGGGTGCGCAGCCGCACCTCGATGGTGGGCGTGCGGGCGATCTCGTCGACCAGGTACTGGGACATCCCGGCCGCCAGCGAGTCGCCGCGGACCAGGACGGTGACCCGGGCCGCGTACCTGGCGAAGTGGATCGCCGCCTGCCCGGCCGAGTTGGCCCCGCCGACGACGAAGACGTGGTGGGCGGTGCAGGAACTGCTCTCGGTGGTGGCCGCACCGTAGTAGAGGCCCGCGCCCTCGAACCGTTCGGCCCCCGGCACGTCCAGCCGGTGGTAGGCGACGCCGGTGCAGAGCAGGACCGTCTCGGCGCTGATCTCGGTGCCGTCCGCGGTGCGGACGATCCGCGCCCGTCCGGCCTGGCGCAGCGCCACCGCCTCGACGGGGTGGAGCAGTTCGGCGCCGAACCGGGCGACCTGGCTGACCGCGCGGCGGGCCAGGTCGCCGCCGGACAGACCCGCCGGGAAGCCGAGGTAGTTCTCGATCAGGCTGGAGGTGCCGGCCTGCCCGCCGGGTGATCCGGTGTCCAGCAGCAGGGTGGAGAGGCCTTCCGAGGCCGCGTACACGCCGGCGGCCAGGCCCGCCGGGCCGGCGCCGATGATCACCGTGTCGTAGTGCGGCCGGGAGGCGGTGGTGGACAGGCCCAGCCGTGCGGCGAGTTCGGTGGCGTCGGGGGAGTGGAGCACGTCGCCGTCGGGGAAGACGACCAGGGGGAGCGCCGCACCGCCGTGGCCCGTCAGCAACTCCCGCGCCTCCGGGTCGGTTTCGGCGTTCAGGAAGCGGAAGGGCTGGCCGTTGCGGGTGAGGAAGTCGCGAACCCCGTGGGTCCCGGCGGAGACGGTCGGACCGATCACCCGGATGCCCCGGTAGGCCGGGCGGTAGGCGGCGAGCCAGTCGGAGAGCAGGTCGTCCAGGACCGGGAAGAGCCGTTCGGCGGGCGGGTCCCAGGGCTTCATCAGGTAGTAGTCGAGCCGCACCCGGTTGATCGCGGTGATCGCGGCGTCGGTCTCGGCGTAGGCGGTGAGCAGCACCCGCCGGGCGTCCGGGAAGCGGCTGACGGCTTCCAGCAGGAAGTCGACGCCGGTCATGTCCGGCATCCGTTGGTCGACCAGGAAGAGCGCGGGGTCGTGGCCGCGCCGTTCCAGGGTGTCGAGGACGCCGAGGGCCTCGCCGGCCGAGGACGCGCCGAGGATCCGGTAGCGATCGGCGTACTGTTCGCGCAGGTCGCGGCGGATGGCGCGGAGGACCTGCGGGTCGTCGTCGACGGTGAGGATCACGGGCCGGGGCGGCGCCTCGGCCGGGGTCGGGGGCATCGCGGGGTCTCCCTCGGTCGGTCAGGAGCGGAGCAGGCGGCTGAAGTCGAGGAAGGTCCGGTCCGGGTAGCACCAGCCCCACTCCTCGCCCGGCTGGTGCGAGGCGACGACGGGGTGGCCGGTGGCCCGGTGGTGGGCACTGGCGTGCCGGCCCCGGGAGGAGTCGCAGCAGCCGACGTGGCCGCAGGTCAGGCACCGGCGCAGGTGCACCCAGGCGCTGCCGTCGGCCGCGCACTCCTGGCAGCCGGCGGCCTCGTCGGTGGCGGGCGATCGGTCGGCGGGCGATCGGTCGATCAGTGAGCAGTCGACCAACGAGCGGTCGATCAGCGAGCGGTCGATCCGGTCGAGGTGCGCACAGGCCGGGGCGGCGGGTGCGCGGTCGGGCGGGATGGGCATGGCGGGCATGGCGGGCATGGCGGGCTCCGGGGTGGGCGTGGCGGGGTGCCGCCCGGGGTGCGGTGCGGGGGCCGCGCCGCACCCCGGGCGGGCGAGGGCGGCGGTCAGGGGCGGCCGAGGGTCTCGGTGAAGTGCCGGGCGGCCCGGCCGGCGGCATCGCGGACCGTGGCGTCCCGGTCGTAGAAGTCGAACTGGCTGCCCTCGGTCCAGACCAGGGTGCGGGGCGCGGTGAGCTCGGCGTGGAACTTCTCGGCGCCCTGCGGGATGGCGCCCGCCCGGCTGTGCACCAGCAGGGTGGGTGCCTTGATCCGGGCGGCCGCCGGGTGCGGGTCGAAGGTCAGCCACTGCGGCCAGGACATCACGGCGAAGCGGTTGTCCCAGGTCGGCACGGCACCGCGGGTCGGGTCCAGGTAGTAGTCGAAGAGGCCGAACATGGCCGCCTCCGGGTTGGCGGTGCTGACCGCCGGGACGTACTGCACGGGTTCGCCGTGCTCGTGGCGCCGCTGGGCCGCACGCCCGGCGTCCAGCTTCCGCTGGACCCCGTCCGGGCCGCCGTAGATCTCCTGGACCAGCGCCTCGTCGTGCAGCCACGGCGCGACCAGGGCCAGGCTGCGCACCCGCGGGTCGTCGGCGGCGTTCACGGCGGTGTAGCCGCTGCTCGCGCAGATGCCCAGGGCGCCGAGGCGGTCCGGGCGGACCTGCCCGTCCCGTTCGAGGAAGCCGACGGCGTGGTGGATGTCGCGGATCTTCCGGGCCGGCGACTCCAGCTGCCGGGGTTCCCCGCCGGACTCGCCGAACCCGGCGAAGTCGAAGGCCAGCGCGGCGAACCCGGCCTCGGCCAGGTGCCGCGCGTAGGTGGCGGCCATCTGCTCCTTGACGGTGAGCCAGGAGCCGGTCACCACGATCCCGGGGACCGGGTGCGGTAGGGCGGGCCGGTACAGCGTGCCGACCAGTTCGGTGCCGTCACTGTCGAAACGCACCCGCTCGGTGCGCACTCCCGCGGTGGTCATATCGCCTGCCCGTCGATCGCGCGCAGGATCTCGGAGGGGTCGGTGAACGACTTCCAGCGCACGATCTTCCCGTCGCGGACGGTGAGCCACTGGATGAACTCGATGTCGAAGAGCTGCCCGGTCCTCCTGACCACCGAGCGCTCGTGCAGCACGCCCATGGCCTGCTCGCCGTCGACGACGAGCTGGACCAGGCGCTCTGGGCCGACCTCCACCACGTCGGTGAAGACCTTGAGGCTGGCCAGCACCTCGGCGGGGCCGCGGCAGGTGCCGATCCACGGCATCCGGTCGTTGTAGCCCGGCACCGGCGCGTAGTTGATCCACTCGACGTCGTCGGCCAGCAGGCTCAGCGCTCGCTCGAAGTCGCCGCCGGTCAGGGCGTCGAACCAGTCGGTGGCGATCTGGCGGGTGGTGCGCATCAGCTGTTCCTCCCCATGGTGCTCGTCCTCTCCATGATGTGGCGGTTGCCGTCGGCCCAGGTGGTGGTCATGGTCAGTCCGTCGATCCGCCAGCCGGCCCGGGTGCGGCGCAGGGTGAAGCGGTAGTGCCCGCCGAGCGTCCAGAGCGGGCCGCCGAGGGCGTTGGCCAGCAGGTGGGTCGCCTGGAAGTCGGCGGTGGCGACGGCGTGTTCCCCGTGCAGCTCGACCAGGTGGTTGGTGAGCAGGTGCTGGGTCGCCGCCAGCGGACCGAGCAGCGCGCGCCAGGCCCCGATGAGCTCGTCCACGGTCGTCACGACCGGTCGGCCGCCGTCGAGGCTGGTGTAGTCGACCAGCACCCGGTCGGTGAAGACCGCGGTGCGCAGCCGGTCCCACTCGCGCTTGTCGGTGTGCCAGCACATCCGGGTGCAGGTCTCGACGACGTCCAGGCGGTCGCGCAGCTCCTGCTCGGGGGCCCGGTCGTGGGTCGGCAGCCGGTCGTTCGTCAGGACCAGCCCGTCCGTGTGGGCCTGGATGTTCATCAGGTCCCGGTTGCCCGTCAGATCGCGGTCCTCGTCGGTCGGGTGCCGGCCGTTCACCGCGGACCGCCGCGGCCGAAGATCCAGTTCTCCCGGAGCAGCAGCGTGTGCCGGTAGCGGGGTTCGGTGAAGCCGTCGAGGTCGGCGAGCAGGTCCTGGTACTCGGGGGTGCGGGCGGCCGCCTCAAAGGCCACCACGTCGTCGAACCAGAGCTGGTACGCGGCGTCGAGCACCGCCTCGCCGACCCCGTAGGCGGCGTCCCGGACGTGGTTCTGCAGGTAGCGGCGCAGGCCCGGGACCTTGGTGGCCAGCGCCGCGTGCTCGCCGAGGCTGTGCTCGCGGAACTCGCGCAGCGGCAGCCCCTCGCGGCGTTTGACCAGGATCATCGCCTTGGTGGTGGGGCCGTCCCCGGGGGTCCCGGGCACGACGGCGTGGGCGTCGGTGTCCAGCACGACGGTGCGCCAGAAGGCCGCCCAGCGCGGTTCGTCGAGCCGGGCGCCGTCCAGGAACTCGGGCGTCTGCAGCGAGGCGAGCTGCTCCTGCTCGTCGGTGAGCCAGATCTCGGCCGCGCCGCTCCACAGCGGGTCGGCGGGATCGCCGGGCCGCGGCACCCGGGTGTCGACGCAGTACCGGCGGATCTGCGGGATCCGGGCGGCGTACCGGACGGCGTGCTCCTCGACCCAGTAGCGCTGGAACTCCGGCTCGGACAGGCCGGGTTTGGGGTGCGCCAGGATGATCTGATGGATCATGGTCTTCCCTTCGGGGGCTCGGGGGCTCGAGTTTCTCGGTGAGCGCGGACGGTTCAGACGGCGTAGCGCTTCTTCACGTCCTCGGCGAAGCCGAGGTAGTCGCGCAGCGGCCAGACCTCCTCGAACTCCAGGTACTCGCGCATGGGCAGCCGTCCGAGGGCGGTGCGGTCCAGTTCCTCGGCGTCCGGCGAGTCGATGATCGCGATCACCCGCTTCTGCGCCGCCACCTTCCAGATCCCGACGCAGAAGCCGGAGTTGATGGTCTCGACGGCGTGCTCGGCCTCCTCCCGCTCGACCTCCCACAGCTCGTCGAGCGAGATCCGGCCTTCGTGGTTCCACTTCATCTGGACGTAGAACAGCATGGGTCCTCCTGTCACAGGTCGGTGTTGAGAACGCTCACCAGGGGGTGCTCGGCGCCCAGGCTCGCGCGGGCGACGTCGGCGGGGCGCTTGCCGTCGTGGCCGATCAGGTCGAGCCGGGCGCCGGCCTCGACCAGGATCCGGGCGCACTGCTCGTAGCCGTGCCAGAGGGCGTCGTGCAGCGGGGTGTAGCCGTTGGTGATGCCCTGGAAGTCCAGGTCGACGCCCGGGGCACGGACGAGCAGCGCGGTGATCCCGGCGTGGCCGTTGTACACGGCCTTGTGCAGCGGCACCGCACCGAAGGTGGGCTCGGTGGCGTTGACGTCGGCGCCGGCCGCCAGCAACGCGCGGGCGATCTCCAGGCGCCCGTCCCGGCAGGCCACCAGCAGCGGGGTGTGCCCGTCGTCGAAGCCGTTGACCATCGGGTACCGGGCGTCCACCGCCGCGCCCGCGGCGAGCAGTTCGCGCACCGCGGTGAGGTCGCCGGCGACCACCGAGGCCATCAGCCGCTGTTCCCCTGCCGCTTCGGCGTCCGCCGCGGTCCGGGCGGTGAGCAGGCGTTCGGCGGCGAGCAGCTGTTCCTTGCCGCGGGTGTTGACGTTCAGCTCGTACTCGAAGTGCCGGCGCATCGAGAAGCCGTAGTGCGTCGAGAGGTTGAGGCCGGCGTCGTGCTCCAGCAGGACCGCGGTCACCTCGGGCCACTTGTACCAGAGCGCGTCCATCAGCGGCGTGTGCCCGGTGGTGGCCGCCACGGCGTCCACGAAGGCGCCGGCCCGGAGCAGGGCGCGGACGGTCTCGGGGTCGCCGCCCTGCACGGCCTTGTGCAGCGCCGTGCCGCCGCCGCGCGAGTCGGCGGTGTAGGGGTCGGCGCCGGCTCGCAGCAGCCGCCGCACCAGCGGGGCGTCGCCCCGCCCGGCCGCGATCATCAGGGCCGTCAGGCCGCTGTGCCGCTCCCGGGTGCCGGCGTCCGCGCCCCGGGCCAGCAGGCGCTCGACGGTGGCCACGTCGCCCTGGTGCACGGCTGCCAGGAATTCCTTCTCGTGCCGTGGGCTGGTCATCCATTCCGCCTTCCGTCGACCGATCCGGCGACCGAACACTAACCAGCGCCCGGGCACCCCGAACGCCGACCTCACAAACTTGTCCGTGGCTTCCCCGCCACCTGCGCGTCCTTGACGCCGGAACCGCCCGACCTCACCAACTCCGGGCAACCTCACAAACCGGCTCCGGGACCCTTTGACAGGCGTTCGCCGCTGGTCCAGTGTCAATTCCCGGAACCCCGACCGAAGGAATCGGAGGACGAAATGCGACACATTCTCGTGGTGCTGTCCGAGTACGGGTACTGGGCGGAGGAACTGGTCGGCCCACTGAGCGGGTTCGACGAGCGGGGGTACCGGGTCACCTTCGCGACCCCCACCGGCAAGCGGGCCCGGGCGCTGCCGCCGAGCCTGGACGAGCAGTACGTCGACCCGCCGCTCGGCCGCTCGGTGACCACCGCGGAGGTGGCCGCCCTGGGCCGTGCCCTCGACAGCAGCAGCCGGCTCGACGACCCGCGCAGCCTCGCCGGCTGGCTGCCCGAGCGTCCCTACGCCAGCGCGCCCGACCACCTGCGGAGGCTGGAGGACTACCACCGCGCGCTCGAACGGATCGACGCCGACCTGCGCGAGTACGACGCCCTGCTGATCGTCGGCGGCAGCGGGCCGATCGTCGACCTGGCCAACAACGAACGGCTGCACGAGCTGATCCTGGCGTTCGTCCGGGCCGGCAAGCCGGTGGCCGCCGAGTGCTACGGGGTCGCCTGCCTGGCCTTCGCCCGGGACTGGGACGACCGGCGCAGCATCATCCGCGGCAAGCACGTCACCGGCCACTGCAAGGAGTACGACTACAAGGACGGCACCGGCTTCCTGGGCACCGACTTCGTGATGGGCCCGCCGCCGTACCCGCTGGAATACGTCCTGCGCGACGCGACCGCCCCGGACGGCGCCTACCACGGGAACTTCGGCCGGCCGGTCTCGGTCGTCGTCGATTTCCCGTTCGTCACCGGCCGTTCCACGCCGGATTCCTTCCTCACCGGCCGGAAGCTGATCGAGGTGCTGGAGGAGGGCCTCACCAGGTACGGCTGGTAGGTCATTCCAACCCCCTAGTCCCAGGAGAATTCGGTGGCGACCCGACCAGGGAAAGAAAAGCTCATCGAGCAGTTCATGGCCGACGGCCTCGACGTCATGTTCGGAAATCCCGGAACCGTGGAACAGGGATTCCTCGACGTGGCGGACCGGACCCCGGGATTCAGGTACGTGCTGGCCCTCCAGGAGACGGTGGCGGCGGGCATGGCCGACGGGTACGCCCGGGCGACGGGCGGACCGGCGCTGCTGCAACTGCATGCCGGCGTCGGTCTCGGCAACGCGATCGGCATGCTCTACCAGTCGCTGCGCGGCCACACCCCGCTGGTGGCGATCGCCGGCGACGCGGGCGTGCGCTACGACGCGATGGACGCCCAGATGGCGGCCGACCTGGTGGCGATGGCGCGCCCGGTGACCAAGTACGCCACCCGGGTGGCCGATCCGCGCTCGCTGCTGCGCACGGTGCGCCGAGCGGTGAAGATCGCGCTGACCCCGCCGCGCGGTCCGGTCTTCGTGGCGCTGCCGATGGACGTGCTGGACGCGCCCAACGACGAGGCGGTGCTGGCGACGTCCGTGCCGGTCACGACCAGTGCCCCGGCCGCCGGGACGGTGGCCCGGGCCGCCGGCCTGCTGGCCGGCGCCGAACGGCCGCTGATCCTGGTGGGCGACGGGGTCTCGGTCGCCGGGGCCCAGCCGGAACTGGTCCGGGTGGCCGAAGTGCTGGGCGCGGACGTCTGGTGCGTGGACTCCTCCGAGGTCAACGTGCCCGCCTCGCACCCGTTGGCCAAGGGGCAGTTGGGGCACATGTTCGGCGAGCGCAGTGCCGCCGTGGTGGCGGGCGCGGACGCGGTGCTGATCGTGGGCACGTACGTCTTCCCCGAGGTGTTCCCGCACCTCGGCAACCCGTTCCGGCCCGGCGCGCGGATCGTCCACCTCGACCTCGACGCCCACGAGATCGCCAAGAACCACCCGGTCGACCTGGGCGTCGTGGCGGACCCGAAGCCGGCGCTCGCGGCGCTGGGCGGCGAGCTGGAGCGCCGGCTGACGCCGGATCAGCGGCGGCGGGCGGCGGAGCGCCTGTCCGCGGCCCGGGCGCGGACGGGGATCGAGCAGCCGGGCGAGGGGACGCTGGAGAGCTTCGTGCGGGAGCTCGCCGAGCGGACCGGCGGCGACCTGATCGTCTTCGACGAGGCGCTCACCTGCTCGCCCACCGTGGTGAAGCACCTGCCCCCCGACCGCCCCGGCGACTACTTCCTCACCCGCGGCGGCTCGCTCGGCGTCGGCATCCCCGGCGCGGTGGGCGCCAAGCTGGCCCACCCGGACCGCACGGTGGTCGGCTTCACCGGGGACGGCGGGGCGATGTACACCTACCAGGCACTGTGGAGCGCCGCCCGGTACGGCGTCGCGGCCAAGCTCGTGGTCTGCAACAACCGCCGCTACCGGCTGCTCGACGACAACATCGAGCAGTACTGGAGCGAGCGCGCCATCCCGCGGCACGACTACCCGTCCTCCTTCGACCTGTCCCGGCCCGAGCTCCGCTTCGCCGAGTTGGCCAGGGCCCTGGGCGCGGACGGCCTCCGGGTGGAGAAGCCGCAGGACGCGGCGGACGCGGTGGCGCGGATGCTCGCGGCGACCGGCCCGTTCCTCGTCGACCTCCAGGTGTGAGCGCCGTGCCGAAGAGGCCTGCCGGGGCCGCGGACGGGTCCGTCTCCGGCGCCGCGTCCGGGGCCGCCCCCCGGGCAGCAGCCGGCGAGCCGATCGACGAGCGGGCCGTGCGGGCGCTGGCCGAGCAGTGGTACGCCGCGCTCGACCGGCACGCCGAGCTGACCGAGGTGACCCGCCTGCTGGTCGACGACGGCCTCGAACTGCGCTTCCCGGAAGGGACGTTCCGGGGGCACCAGGGATTCGCGCGGTGGTACGAGGCGGTCTGCCGCCGGTTCTTCGACGAGCGGCACAGCCTGGTCGGCGTGCGCTGCACGGCCGCGGGCACCGGGACGCTGGTCGAGGTCCGGGTCGACTGGCAGGCCCGCCGCTGGCAACCGCCCGCCGCCCGCAGCGAGTGGTTGGGCTTCCGGGCCCACCAGAGCTGGCTGGTGGCACGCGGACCGGACGACGGTGCACCGCGGATCAGGACCTACGTCTGCCACGCGCTGGAGCCCATGCCCGGCTCCGCCGCCCTGTGAGGAGTGGGGAAGCGATGAACGCCCGTGAGGTACTGGCCAACTACTACGTCTACGCCAACGAGGGCGACTGGGCCCGGTGGTGCGAGCTCTTCGCCGAGGACATGGTGATGGACGAGCAACTGGCCGGCCGGATCGAGGGACGGGCCAGGCTGCGCGCCGTGGTGGCCGGGCTGGGGGAGCTGTACGCGGCGTTCGAGAACCTGCCGCTGCACTTCCTGGTCGACGGCGAGGAGGCGGCGGTGGTCTCCCACATCTCCGCGCGCAGTTCCGCCGGGCGGCCCATCGAGGCCGACGTGATGAACTACTTCCGCATCCTCGACGGCCGGATCACGTACATGGCCAACTTCCACGACACCCAGCCGTTCCAGGTGCTCTCCCGGGCCCATGGCGGGGACGGCCGATGAGCGGCCCGGCGGGCCGCGGCGGGGACGCCCACGAGGAGTACGACTACGTGATCGTCGGTGCCGGCACGGCGGGCTGCGTGCTGGCGAACCGGCTCACCGAGGCGGGCGACGCCCGCGTGCTGCTGCTGGAGGCGGGCACCGGGCGGCTGCCGGCCGAGGCCACCGACCCGACGGCCTGGCTGCGGCTGCAGGGCGGCCGGCTGGACTGGAAGTACCGCAGCGTGCCCCAGGTGGGCCTCGGCGGCCGGGCCACCCGGGAGCCGCGCGGCCGAGGGATCGGCGGCAGCGGCACCCTGTCCGCGATGATGCACGTTCGCGGACACCCGGCGGACTACGACGACTGGGCCCGGCAGGGCGCGGCCGGCTGGGCCCACCAGGACGTCCGGCCGTACTTCGAGCGCCTGGAGCGGCAGCTGCCCACCGTGGACGCCGGGCAGAACGAGCCCAACCCGGCCTCCCGGGCCTTCGTCGAGGCCTGCGTGGAACTGGGCCACCCGCGGCTGGCGGACTTCGACACCGGTGCGGGGTGCGGGGTCGGCTGGCACCGGCTGCACATCTCCGACGGCCGTCGCAGCGGCGTTCTCGCCGGGTACCTGGAACCGGTGCTCGGCCGCCCGGGCCTCACCCTGCGCTGCAACGCCCGGGTCCTGCGGCTGCTGGTGCGCGAGGGCCGCTGCGTCGGGCTGGAGTACCTGCAGCGCGAGGAGCGGGCAGGCGCGGACGCCGCTCGCCCGTCGGCCGGCCCGCCCGCGACCGGGCCGGGCCGGCACCGGGTGCTCGCCGCCCGCGAGGTGGTCCTCGCCGCCGGTGCGATCGACACGCCCAAGCTGTTGCTGCTCTCCGGCATCGGCGACGCGGCACGGCTGCGCGGACTCGGCATCGAGGTGCGGGCGGACCTGCCGGGTGTGGGGGAGAACCTCCACAACCACGTGCTCACCGGGGTGATGTCGCAGTCGCGCACCCCGGTGCCGCCCGCCCGGCAGAACCTCTCGGAGAGCGCGCTGTTCCTCGCCTCCACCCCCGGTCTCCCCGCGCCCGACCTGCAACTCGCCTTCGTCCACGTGCCGTTCGACGCCGTGATCGGCGCCCGGTACCCCGACACGGTGAGCGTGCTGCCCGGTGTGGTCCGGCCCGCCTCGCGCGGCCGGGTGCGGCTGGCGAGCGCCGATCCGCTGGCGCCGCCGCTGATCGACCCCAACTACCTGGGCGAGCGCTGCGACCTGGACCGCCTGGTGCAGGGCGTCGAGCTGGCCAGGGAGATCATCGCGACCGCCGCGTTCTCGCCCTGGCACAAGCAGGAGCTCGCGCCCGGCCCGGCGGTGACCGCCGACGCGGACCTACGGGCCTTCGTCCGGCGCACCGCTGACAGCTACCACCACCACGCCGGCTCCTGCCGGATGGGCATCGACGACCGCTCGGTGGTCGACCCGCGGCTGCGCGTCCACGGCGTGGGCGGACTGCGGGTGGCCGATGCCAGCGTGATGCCCGCCCTGCCGTCCGGCAACTGCCAGAGCGCGGTCGCGATGATCGCCGAACGGGCAGCCGATCTGATCAAGGAAGTGACCCGTGCCTGAGGCCGTGACGATCGACGGCCCGCTCTCCGGTACCCGGATCGCGGTGCTGATGGAGAGCGACTACTACGAACCCGAGATCTCCTACTACCGCCACCGGTTCGCCGAGGAGGGCGCGCGGGTCGAGTTCCTCACCCGGCTCTGGGGCGAGCGGGAACTGACCTTCACCGGCCACGAGTACCGTGCGCCGTTCAGCGTCACCCGCAGCCTCGAAGGGATCGACCCGCGCGACTACGCGGCGATCATCGTGCCCTCCGGCATGGTGGCGGACCGGCTGCGCTACACCGAGGACGTCAACCGGCTGGCACCCGCCGTGCGGCTGCTGCGCTGGGCCTTCGCCGAACCGGGCGTCCTGAAGGGCGTCATCTGCCACGGGATGTGGCTGGCCGCCCCGATCCCGCAGGCGGTGCGCGGCCGGAAGCTCGTCTGCCACAACAACCTGGTCGGCGACGTGCGCAACATGGGCGCCGAGTACGTGGACCAGGACGTCGTGCTGGACGGGGACCTGCTCACCGCGCGCACCGGCGAGCACCACCACCTCTTCGCCCGAGCGCTGATCGAGTGCGTGGTCGAACGGCGCGGCTCGCGGGAGGCACGGTGACCCGCTGGCACCACGTCGGCCTCAACTGCCGCGACCAGCGGCGGACCGAGGAGTTCTACACCCGCTGGTTCGGCTTCCGCCGGGCGCGCACGGTACCGGTCGGCGAGGGCGAGATCGTCTTCCTGCGCAACGGTGACGCCTACCTCGAACTCTTTCCGGCCGGTGGCGAGCCGGGCGAGCCGGGCGAGGTGGGCCGCGCGGACGGCCCGGGCCGGCCCGGCACCGTGCGGCACCTCGCCTTCCGGACCGAGAGCGTGGCCGACTTCCTCGCCGCGCTCGGCGACGCGGCCGAGATCACCCTCGGCCCGCTGGACTTCGACGACCTGCTGCCCAGCTGGCGGACGGTCTGGCTGCGGGACCCCGACGGCACCGTCGTCGAGGTCAGCCAGGGCTTCCAGGACCAGGGCCCGCAGGACCAGGAAAGGGACTCGACCCATGTCTGACCCGGTGACCCTCACCTTCTCCGACACCATCGCGGGGTACGTCACCGCCTACCACCACGAGCAGCGGGAACTCCTGCTGGCCACCGCCGACGGCCGCGAGCTGGTGCTCACCGTGGCCGACGGGACGCCCGCGGAACTGCTGCGCAACCTGGACGAGCCGTACACCGACGCCGGCGGCCACCTGGCGGCCATGCTGGAACCGGGACGGTTCCTCTTCGCCCACGTCCTCGGCTACCCGGAGGACGGCGCGCTGCGGCTGGAGGCCACGAAGCTGGTGTTCCTGGGACGCCGTCCCGAACTCTTCCGGTTCGAGGAACCCGACTGGTGGATCCGCCAGTTGGAGAGCATCGCCGCCTTCTACCGGCGCGCCCAGTTCGGCGACGGGCCGGTCGACTACACCCGCTACCGCACCCAACTGCGCCTGGGCGGTGAGAAGACCGCCAGCCACGTCCAGGAGACCGACACCATCTCCCGGCTGGTCTACGGCATGGCCTCGGCCTTCCTGCTGACCGGCGAGGACGCGTACCTGGAGGTGGCCGAGCGCGGCACCGAGTACCTGCGCGACCACCTGCGGGTGGTGGACCAGGAGGAGGACGTCGTCTACTGGTACCACGGGCTGAGCGTGGATGGGGACACCGAACGGAAGCTCTTCACCTCCGAGTTCTCCGACGACTACGACGCCATCCCGATGTACGAGCAGATCTACGCGCTGGCCGGCCCGGTGCAGACCTACCGGATCACGGCCGACCCGCGGATCCGTGCCGACGCCGACGCCACCCTGCGGCTGTTCGAGAAGTTCTTCCACGACCCCGAGCACGGCGGCTACTTCTCGCACGTCGACCCGATCCTGTTCCGGGCCGACCACGAGTCGCTGGGGCCCAACCGGAGCCGGAAGAACTGGAACTCGGTCGGCGACCACGCGCCGGCGTACCTGGTCAACCTGTACCTCGCCACCGGCGAGGAGCGGTACGCCCGGATGCTGGAGGACACCTTCGACACGATCGTGGCCCACTTCCCTGCCGACCGGCACGGCCCGGACCGGAACAGCAGCCCCTTCGTCCAGGAGCGCTTCCACCGCGACTGGACGCCCGACACCACCCACGGCTGGCAGCAGGACCGCGCGGTGGTCGGCCACAACCTCAAGATCGCCTGGAACCTGATGCGGATGCACTCGGTGCGGCCCAAGCCGGAGTACCTGGAGACGGCGGCGGGGATCGGCGAGCTGATGCCCGCGGTCGGCAGCGACCGGCAGCGCGGCGGCTGGTACGACGTGGTCGAGCGGGTGCTCGCCGACGGACAGCGGTTCCACCGCTTCGCCTGGCACGACCGCAAGGCCTGGTGGCAGCAGGAGCAGGCGATCCTGGCCTACCTGATCCTGCACGGCACCACCGGGCGGGCGGAGTTCCTGCGCGAGGCGCGGCAGGCCGAGTCCTTCTACAGCGCCTTCTTCCTGGACCACGACGAGGGCGCCGTCTACTTCAACGTGCTGGCGGCAGGCCTGCCCTACCTGCTCGGCACCGAGCGGCTCAAGGGCAGCCACTCGATGAGCATGTACCACTCCGCGGAGCTCTGCTACCTCGCCGCGGTCTACACCAACCTGCTGATCAACGGAGCCCCGATGGACTTCTGGTTCAAGCCCGACCCGGCCGGCCTGGCCGGCGGCGTGCTGCGGGTGGCACCGGACCTGCTGCCGGCCGGGTCGGTGCGGATCGCCGAGGTGGAGGTGGACGGCGTGCCGCACCACGACTACGACGCCGAGCAGCTCACCGTCCGCCTGGCGCAGCACGGGCCGCGGGTGAAGGTCCGGGTCCGGCTGGCCCCGACGCCCCGTCAGGAGCCCAGGCCATGACCGTCGAGGTCCGCTCCCGCGACCACGGCGGGGTCACCGTGGTGGAACTGGAGGGGGAGATCACCAGCGTCTCCTCCGCCGAACTCCAGCAGCGGATCCTGCCGCTGATCGGCGGCACCGGCACCACCGTGATCGACCTGGCCAAGGTGCCCTACATCTCCAGCGCCGGCCTGCGCACGCTGCTCCTGGTGCACCGCCAGGCGCTGCGCCGGCAGACCGAGACCGTCCTGGTCGGGCTCTGCGACGAGGTGCGGTTCGTGATGTCCGCCACCGGATTCCTGGAGTTCTTCGACGTCCGCGAGAGCGCGGCGTCCGTTCTGGGGTCGGCCGGCGGATGAGCGGCGAGCGGATCGACACCTACCCGACCCGGCAGATCGCCGGCTACGGGGTGCGGGCCGGCTCCCCGCTGCCCTTCGGGGCCACCCCGGTGCCCGGCGGGATCAACTTCTCGGTCTACTCCGACCGGGCGAGCCGGATGTGGCTGGTGCTGTTCGAGCCCGGCGCTCCGGAGCCGCTGGCCGAGCTGGAGTTCCCCGCCGGGTTCCGGATCGGCAGCGTGTACGCGATGACCGTCTTCGGCCTGGACGTCGAGAACCTGGAGTACGGCTTCCGGGCGGACGGTCCGTTCGACCCGGCCCGGGGCGACCGCTTCGATGCGAGCCGGGTGCTCACCGACCCGTACGCGCGGATGATCTCGGGCCGGGACGTCTGGGGCGCCGCACCGGACCGCGACCGACCCGGCCCCCACCGCTCCCGGCTGGTCGCGGACGACTTCGACTGGGGGGACGACGCGCCGCCGCGGATCCCCACCGAGGACCTGGTGGTCTACGAGCTGCACGTGCGCGGTTTCACCCGCCACCCCTCGGCCCAGGTGGCCGCCCCCGGCAGCTTCGCGGGCCTGCGCGAGAAGATCCCCTACCTGGTCGACCTCGGCGTGAACTGCGTGGAGCTGATGCCCGTCTTCGAGTTCGACGAGCACGACAACCCGCGCCGCGATCCGGCCACGGACGAGCCGCTGCTCGACTACTGGGGCTACAACACGGTCGGCTTCTTCGCCCCCAAGGCGGGCTACGCGGCCACCGGTCGGTTCGGCATGCAGGCCGACGAGTTCAAGGCCATGGTCAAGGAGCTGCACGCGGCCGGCATCGAGGTGGTCCTCGACGTGGTCTTCAACCACACCGCGGAGGGCAACGAGCAGGGCCCGACCATCTCGTTCCGCGGGCTGGACAACGCGACCTACTACATGCTCACCCCGGACGGGGACTACTACAACTTCAGCGGCACCGGCAACACCGTCAACTGCAACCACCCGGTGGTGCGCGACTTCGTGCTCGACTGCCTGCGCCACTGGGTCTCGCAGTACCACGTCGACGGCTTCCGCTTCGACCTGGCGGCCATCCTGGACCGGGCCCCCGACGGCACCCCGCTGGCCAACCCGCCGTTGCTGGAGCAGCTCGCGCACGACCCGGTGCTGCGGCACTGCAAGCTGATCGCCGAGGCCTGGGACGCCGCCGGCCTGTACGAGGTGGGCAGCTTCCCCTCGTACGGGCGGTTCGCGGAGTGGAACGGCAAGTACCGGGACGCCGTGCGCCGCTTCCTCAAGGGCGACCCGGGCACGGTCGGGGAACTGGCCACCCGGCTGGTCGGCTCGCCCGACCTCTACACCGGGCGCGGCGCCACCGCCTCGGTCAACTTCGTCACCGCCCACGACGGCTTCACCCTGCACGACCTGGTCTCGTACGACGAGAAGCACAACGAGGCCAACGGCGAGGGCGGCGCGGACGGCGGCAACGACAACCACAGCTGGAACTGCGGCGTCGAGGGCCCGACCGAGGACCCCGAGGTGCTGCGGCTGCGGCTGCGCCAGACGAAGAACGCCATGGCGCTGCTGCTCACCAGCCAGGGCGTGCCGATGCTGCTGGCCGGCGACGAGCTGGGCCGCACCCAGCGCGGCAACAACAACGCCTACTGTCAGGACAACGAACTGACCTGGCTGGACTGGGAGCTGCTCGACCGCAACGCCGAACTGCACCGGTTCGTGCGGTCGTTGATCGCCGTCCGGCGGGCCCGTCCGGTGCTGCGCGGCACCGAGCACCCGGGCGCCGAGGTCGGCTGGCACGGGGTGCGCGCCGGGGCACCGGACTGGTCGGACCAGAGCCGGCTGCTGGCGATGACTCGCGCGGGTGACGGCGAGCAGCTCTACCTCGCGGCGAACTCCCACTGGGAGCCGCACGAACTGGAACTGCCCCCGGCGGGCCCGGGTGCGTCCTGGCACCTGGCCCTGGACACCGCCGCCACGGCCCCGCACGACATCCACCTGCCGGGCGAGGAGCCCCGGTTGGCGGACCAGGACCGATACCGGATCGGACCCCGCTCGACGGTGGTCCTGATCACCCACCGCTCGTAGCCACCGGAGGACCCGCCATGCCCCTGTCCGTGTCGGTCAGCACCTCCCGCGACACCGCGACCATCGAGCTGGTCGGCGAGTTGGACGCGGCCAGTGCACCCGCCTTCCACGACACCATCGAGCAGGCCGCCGCGGCCGGCGTCAGCACCGTGCTGATCCGGGCCCACGCGCTGACCTACCTGGCCAGCGCCGGGCTGCGCTCGCTGGTCTTCGCCCGCCAGAAGATGGGCGACCAGGTCACCATCACGGTGGCCGGCGCCTGCGCCCCGGTCGCGCGGACCATCCGGCAGGCCGGGTTCGACCGCGGCCTGACCCTCACCGAGGAATGACACCGGGCGGGCCGCACAGATGAACCCGTTGCGCCTGCCTGCCGAACCGGCTTCGCTGGAGCGGATCGCGCGCTACGTCCTGGAGCACGCCGAGCGGGCCGGTCTGTCCGCGGAGGCCGGCTACCGGCTGCGGCTGGCCACCGACGAGCTGGCCACCAACGTGGTCGTGCACGGCTACCGGGGCCGGGCCGGCGAGCTGCGGCTCAGCGCCGGTACCGACGGGCGGAGCGCCTGGGTGCGGCTGGAGGACGACGCGCCCCGCTTCGACCCGAGTGCCGGGTGCCTGCCGCCGCGCACCGAACTCCCGCTCTCCGAACGGCCGATCGGCGGACTGGGGATCCACCTGGCGCTGACCGCGCTCGACGGCTTCAGCCACGACTACGCCGAAGGCCACAACACCAGCACCCTCGTGATCCGGCTCGACCGGCCGGGCACCCCCACCGAATGAGGTCCAGATGACCAGCGTCACCGCGTTGCTCCTGCACCCGGAACGGTGTCCGCCCCGCGACCTGCTGGCCGCGCTGGCCGCCGAGGACGTCGCCGTCGAGGTCCGCACCGCCGAGCAGGCCCTGGGCGGGCAGCCGCCGGCCGCGGCCGAGGTGCTGCTCGCGCCGGCGGCCATGGCGCCGCGGACGGTACGGGAGGTGGGCCGGCGCCTCGGCGGGGCCGGCCCGCAACCCATCGTGGTGGTCTACGCCGAGCACGAGTACGACGCCATCGAGCAGCACGTCCGGCTGGGGCACGACTACCTCGTCCCGCCCTTCCTGCCGCCGCTGGTCCGGGCCCGGCTGCGCAGTTGCTCCGAGCGGGCCAGGCTGGGCCAGACCATGGAGGAGATCGAGGCGCACGCCGAACTCATCAGCTACGAGCGGGAGCTGAAGATCGGCCGGCAGATCCAGGAGGGCTTCCTGCCGGAGGACCTGCCGACGCCGGACGGCTGGGACCTCGACGTCCGCTTCCGCCCGGCGCGCAAGGTGGCCGGCGACTTCTACGACGCCTTCGAGCTGGTCAACCGGCGCCGGCTGGCGCTGGTGGTGGCGGACGTCTGCGACAAGGGCGTGGGCGCCGCGCTCTTCATGGCGCTGATCCGCAGCCTGCTGCGGCACACCGCCGAGCACAGCGGCCTGCAGAGCCTGATGACCACCGCGCTCGGCTCGGCCGACAACGCCGGCCTGATCCCGGTGGTCGGCGCCACCCCGCTGATGAACGCGGTGGTCGGCACCAACGGCTACCTCACCCGCAACCACAGCGGTCAGGGCTACTTCGCCACCATGTTCTTCAGCGTCCTGGACCCGGCCACCGGCAACCTGGTGTACATCAACGGCGGGCACAACCCGCCGCTGCTGGTCCCCGGGGAAGGTGGCGAGCCCCGCCCCCTGGAGCCCACCGGACCGGCCGTCGGCGTCATCCCGGACTGTGCGTTCTCGCTCGGCTACGCGCGGGTCCGCCCCGGGGACACGCTGTTCGTCTTCACCGACGGCGTGCCCGAGGCCCGCGACGAGCAGGGCCGGTTCTTCGGCGACGAGCGGGTGCTCGACCTGCTGCGCGAGCCGGCCCCCTCCGGGCGCGCGCTGCTGGAGCGGATGGAGGCGGCGCTGCGCGAGCACAGCGGCGCGGCCGAGCAGCACGACGACATCACCATGATGGCCGTCCACCGGAAGGTCGGCTGACCGCGGCGGGGGATTCGACGGAGAGCGGACCAATGGCAGCACAGATCATCGCACTGCACTCGCACCGCGGCGGCACCGGACGGTCCACCATCGCGGCGAACCTGGCCAGGCTGATGGCGGACCAGGGCCTGCGGGTGGCCCTGGTCGACACCGACCTGCAGTCCCCGGCCGCCCACCACCTCTTCGGCCTGGGCGAGCCGAGGCCCGGCCGCACCCTGGCCGACTACCTGGTCGGCCGCTGCGAGGTGGAGGACGCGGCACTCGAGGTCCCCGCCGCCGGCGAGCTCTTCCTGGTGCCGGCCCGGGCGGAGGCCTCCGGCATCCACGAGATCATCGCCGAGGGCTACGACGTCGGCCTGCTGCACGAGGGGTTCGACCGCCTGGTCACGGCGCTGGGGCTCGACGTCCTGCTGCTGGACACCCACGCGGGGATCACCAACGAGACCGTCACCGCGGTGGCCGGCGCGCAGACCGTCCTGGTGGTGACCAGATCCTGCCGGCTCGACCTGACCGGCGCCGGCGAGACCATCGAGTTCACCCAGCAACTCGGCGGTCCGCGCCGGGCCCTGGTGGTGAACCTGGTCCCGCCCGGGGTGCCCGGCGAGCTGGCCCGGCAACGCGCCGAGGCGGCCTACGGCTCCCCGGCCGCCGCCGTCCTGCGCTACACCCCCGAGCTGGCGATGGTCGCCGGCGCCCGGTTGTTCGCCGAGTCCCACCCGGACCACCGGCTGACGGGGGAATTCCGCTCGATCATTCCCGCCCTGCTGAGCCGGGGCGGACGGAGGTGAGGGAAACGATGGAACGGCTGTCCGCGATCGCCCTGGTCGGCGGCCGGGGAGTGCGGGCCCGCCCGCTGACCCTGCTGAACACACCGGACCACCTGCGCAGCAAGGCCGCCCTGTCACTGGCCGGCCGGAGCCTGATCGAGTGGGCGGTGGAGCTGCTGCAGGGGCAGGGGATCGAGGACTTCTACGTGGTGGCCAACGGCGCCGAGAACCGCGCCCAGACCAAGGCCATCCTGGAGCACGGCGAGCGCCTCGGCGTCTCCGTCCGCTACTCCCGGACCCGGTTCGACCGCGGCAACACCGGTTCCGGGCAGGCGACGCTGCGCTGCCTGGAGCACTGGGACCTCGGCGGCCTGGCGCTGGTCTTCCCGTCCGACTCGGTCTTCGACTTCGACCTGGCCGCCATGGTCCGCGCCCACCGGGCCGCCGACGCCGTGGTGACGGTGGCGAGCGTGCTGCGCCCGGCGGCCGAGGCCGCGGGCAAGTACGGGGTGCTGCGGCGCGGGCCGGACGGCCTGGTGGAGCGGTTCCTGGAGAAGCCCGACCGGCGCACCGTCGAGACCCTGGCCGGCCCGGTGGCGGAGACCAACGCCGGGATGTACCTGGTGGACTGCGAGCGACTGCGGCTGGCCGGGCGCGAGCCGGAGCTGGTCGCGTTGGCCGGGCGCGGCCTGGACTGGGGCGGCGACCTGCTGCCCCACCTGGTCGCCCACGGCCACCGGGTGGCCTCTCACCCGATCGCCAAGTTCGGTGACCTGGGCAGCCCGCGCGACTACCTGACCACCCTGCGCGAGGTGCTGCGCGACGAGTACCCGCAGCTCAGCAGCCGGATCGAGCCGCCGCCCAGTGCCCTCGCGCGGGCCCGGATCCACCCGAGCAGTCTGCACTCCAAGGACCGGACCAGCGGCCGCACCCTGGCGGAGAAGATCGCTGACGGCACCGTGCGGATCGGCCCCGACGTGCGGATCGGGCGGGACGTGGAGATCGGCCCGGGGGTCACCCTGATCGGCTCCGACGTCGGCGACGGCGTGGACATCGGCGAGGGCAGCCTGCTGCGCGGGGTGGCCTGCGGCGACCACGGCATCATCGGCCCCGGCGCGCGGATCTCGGACTCCTTCCTCGGCACCATGGTCGAGATCGACTCCACCCTGCTGCGTCCGGTCCGCCTGGCGGAGTTCTGCGCCCTCGGGGACGGCGTGCGGGTCCGCGCGGGGACCCGGCTGCGCGGGGTGAACGTCTTCCCCCGCCTGGAGGTCGGCAGCGGGGTGCAGGCCCCGCCCGGCACCAGCCTCGCCGGCCTGCAGGACCTGCTGCACTGGGCGGGGGAGCCGCGGTGAGCGGGCCCGGGACCGGCCTGCGGGTCGACCTGCTCACCCGGGAGTACCCGCCGCACGTCTACGGCGGCGCCGGCGTGCACGTGGCGGAACTGGCGCGCGAGCTGCGGCGGCTGCTGGACCTGCGGGTGCACTGCTTCGGCGAGCCCCGCCCCGGGCCCGCCGTCACCGCGCACCCGGTGCCGGCCGGACTGGACGGGGCCAACCCCGCGCTCCAGGCGGTCGGCACCGCCGCCGCGATGGCGGCCGGCTGCGCCGGGGCCGACGTGGTGCACAGCCACACCTGGTACGCCAACATCGCCGGCCACCTGGCCAAGCTGCTGCACGGCACCCCGCACGTGGTCACCGCGCACAGCCTGGAGCCGCTGCGGCCCTGGAAGGCCGAGCAGCTCGGCGGCGGCTACGCGCTCTCCTCGTTCTGCGAGCGCACCGCCCTGGCGGCCGCCGACCGGGTGATCGCAGTGTCCGGCGCGATGCGGGCGGACCTGTTGCGCTGCTACCCCGAGCTCGACCCCGGCCGGGTCGAGGTGATCCACAACGGCATCGACACCGCCGAGTTCCGCCCGGTGGCCGAGCGCGACGCACTTGCCCCGCTCGGGGTCCGCGTCGACCGGCCCACCGTCGCCTGCGTCGCGCGGCTGACCCGGCAGAAGGGGCTGCGCCACCTGCTCCGGGCCGCGCCGCAGCTGGCCGCCGGGACCCAGCTGGTGATGTGCGTCAGCGCACCCGACACGCCGGAGATCGCCGCGGAGTTCGAGGCGCTCGCGCGGGAGGCGGCCGGCACCGGCGCCGACCTGGTCCACGTGAGCGAGCCGCTGGACCGCCGGGCGTTGCGCCAACTGCTCTCGCTGGCCCGGGTGTTCGTCTGCCCGTCGGTCTACGAGCCGATGGGGATCGTCAACCTGGAGGCGATGGCCTGCGAGACGCCGGTGGTCGCCACGGCCGTCGGGGGCATCCCGGAGGTGGTCGCGGACGGGGAGACCGGCCTGCTGGTCCCGGTCGGGGCCCGGCCGGGCGGTGACGGCGAGCCGGCCGACCCGGAGGCCTTCGCCAAGGACCTCGCCGCACACGTCAACGAGCTGCTCGCCGATCCGCGGCGGGCCCACCGGATGGGCCGGGCCGGGCGGCGCCGGGCGGTCGAGCGCTTCTCCTGGGCGGCGGCCGCGGCGCGGACCGACCGGGTCTACCGGGCACTGGCCGGATCGGCCGACACGAGCGAAGGGAGTCGGGTCCGTTGACCACCGAGACGATGGGGCGCATCCCGATCACCGACGTCCGGCCGGCGGTGGCAGGCGGTCAGCGGGCGGCCCGGCTGGTGCCCGGCGAACCGCTGGAGGTCTCCGCGACGGTCTTCCGGGAGGGCCACGAGGAGGTCGGCGCCCAGCTGGTGCTGACCGATCCGGACGGCAAGGAGCTGTCCGCCGTGCCGATGGTCCAACGGGTCCGGGGAACCGACCGGTTCGCCGCCGAGATCACGGTGGACCGGGTGGGTGACTGGAGCTACCGGGTGGAGGCCTGGGGCGACCCGTTCGCCACCTGGCGGCGGGCGGCGCTGGTCAAGGTCCCGGCCGGGCTCGAGGTGGACCTGACCCTGGAGGAGGGCGCCCGGTTGCTGGACCGCGCGGGCCTGGCAGCCGCCGACCTGGTGCGTGACACCACCCGTCCGGCCGACCGCCGCCTGGCCGCGGCGCTCGATGCGAGCGTGAGCGCTGCGCTCGTGGCCCACCCGTTGCGCGAACACCTCACCGTCACACCGGAGTTCCCCCTGCGGGTGGACCGGGAGCGGGCGCTCTACGGTGCCTGGTACGAGTTCTTCCCGCGCTCCGAGGGCGCCGTGCTCGACCCCGCCGGGCGGCGGCCGCCGCGCTCCGGCACCTTCCGCACCGCCGAGCGCCGGCTCCCGGCCGTCGCCGCGATGGGTTTCCAGGTGGTCTACCTGCCGCCGATCCACCCGATCGGCACCAGCCACCGCAAGGGCCCGGGCAACAGCCTCACCGCCGGGCCGCACGATCCGGGCTCGCCCTGGGCCGTCGGGTCGGCCGCGGGCGGCCACGACGCCGTGCACCCGGAGCTGGGCACCCCCGCCGACTTCCGCCACTTCGTCGAGGTGGCCCGCGGCCTCGGCCTGGAGGTCGCACTGGACTTCGCCCTCCAGTGCTCCCCGGACCACCCGTGGGTGCGCGAGCACCCCGAGTGGTTCCGGCAGCGGGCGGACGGCAGCATCGCCCACGCCGAGAACCCGCCCAAGCAGTACCAGGACATCCACCCGGTCGACTTCGACACCGACCCCGAGGGCCTGCACCGCGAGTGCGCGCGGGTACTGCGGTACTGGATCGGCCAGGGCGTGCGGATCTTCCGGGTGGACAACCCGCACACGAAGCCGGTCCCGTTCTGGGAGCGGCTGCTCGCCGACATCCGCGCCACCGACCCGGACGTCCTCTTCCTCGCCGAGGCCTTCACCCGGCCGGCCGTGCTGCACGCGCTGGCCCGGATCGGCTTCCAGCAGTCCTACACCTACTTCACCTGGCGCAACACCAAGCGCGAGCTGACGGACTACCTGGGCCAACTGGCCGGGCTCGACGGCAGTGCGACCGCCGACTACCTGCGGCCCAACCTCTTCGTCAACACCCCTGACATCCTCACGTCCTACCTGCAGGACGGCGGCCGGGCAGCCTTCCAGGTCCGGGCGGTGCTGGCCGCGACCGCCTCGCCGAGCTGGGGCGTGTACGCGGGCTTCGAACTCTGCGAGGCGACGCCGGCGGCGCCGGGGAGCGAGGAGTACGCCGACTCCGAGAAGTACGCCTACCGGCCGCGGGACTGGGCCGCGGCCGAGTCGCAGGGCCGCTCGCTGGCCCCGTTCCTCACCTCGCTCAACCGGCTGCGCGCGGCGCACCCGGCGCTGCACCAGCTGCGCAACCTGCGTTTCCACCCCTGCGACAACGAGCAGCTGCTCTGCTACTCCAAGCGCTCGGCGGCCGCCGCCGACGTCGTGCTGGTGGTGGTGAACCTGGACCCGCACCGGGTGCAAGAGGGTACGGTCACCCTGGACGCGGCCGCCCTCGGCCTCGGCGAGGACGAGGGCTTCGAGGTCCGTGACGAACTGGGCGGTGCCCGCTACCGCTGGGGCCGCGCGAACTACGTCCGGCTCGATCCGCGGCGGCAGGTCGCGCACCTGTTCACCGTCCGTCCGCTGACCAGGACTTCGCGGTGACGGCGATCCTCGGCGAGCTCGACCTGCACCTGATCGGCGAGGGTCGCCACGAGCGGCTCTGGCAGGTGCTGGGCGCCCATCCGGGGCCCGGCGCCACCGGCTTCGCCGTGTGGGCTCCGGGTGCCGGGGCCGTGCGGGTGGTGGGCGACTTCAACGGCTGGGACGGCAGCGCCCACGCCCTGTCGCGGCGCGGCTCCTCCGGCGTCTGGGAGTTGACGGTCGAGGAGGCCCACACCGGCGATCTCTACAAGTACGAGATCCTCGGCGCGGACGGCCGGTGGCGGCAGAAGGCCGACCCGTTCGCGTTCGCCGCCGAGTGCCCACCAGGGACGGCCTCCCGGATCCACCGTTCGCACCACCGGTGGCAGGACGCGGCCTGGTCGGCGGCGCGCGCCGCCGGTCCGGCCGCGCAGGAGCGCCCGCTGAGCGTCTACGAGGTCCACCTCGGCTCCTGGCGGCCCGGGCTGTCCTACCGCGCGCTGGCCGACCAACTGCCCGCCTACGTGGCCGAGCTGGGCTTCACCCACGTCGAGCTGCTGCCGGTGGCCGAGCACCCGTTCGGCGGCTCCTGGGGCTACCAGGTCTCCTCCTACTTCGCGCCCTCCGCCCGGCTCGGTGACCCGGACGACCTCAGGTACCTGATCGACCGGCTGCACGGGCACGGCATCGGCGTGATCCTCGACTGGGTGCCCGCCCACTTCCCCAAGGACGCCTTCGCGCTGGCCCGGTTCGACGGCGGCCCGCTCTACGAGCACCCGGACCCGCGCCGGGCCGAGCAACCCGACTGGGGCACCCTGGTCTTCGACCACGGCCGTCCCGAGGTGCGGAACTTCCTGGTGGCCAACGCGCTCTACTGGTGCGAGGAGTTCCACGTCGACGGCCTGCGGGTGGACGCGGTGGCCGCCATGCTCTACCTGGACTACTCGCGGGGGTCGGGCCAGTGGCTGCCCAACGACCACGGCGGCCGGGAGAACCTGGCGGCGGTCGCCTTCCTGCGCGAGCTCAACACGGTGCTGCACCGGCGCTGCCCGGGCGTGCTCACCGTCGCGGAGGAGTCCACCGCCTGGGACGGCGTCACCAGGCCGGTCGAGCACGGCGGCCTCGGCTTCGACTTCAAGTGGAACCTGGGCTGGATGCACGACACCCTGGACTACCTGGGCCAGGACCCGGTGCACCGGCGCCACCACCACACCGGGATGACCTTCCCGATGGCCTACGCCGCCTCGGAGCACTACGTCCTGCCGATCAGCCATGACGAGGTGGTCCACCTCAAGGGCTCGCTGCTCGGCCGGATCCCCGGCGAGCGCCGCCGGCGGTTCGCCGACCTGCGCGCCTACCTCGCCTTCCAGTGGGCCCACCCCGGCAAGCAACTGCTGTTCATGGGACAGGAGTTCGCGCAGCCGTCGGAGTGGTGCCACGAGGCCGGACCGGACTGGGCGGTGCTGGAGCGGGCCGAGCACCGAGGCGTGCACGAGCTGGTCCGCGACCTCAACCGGATCTACCGCGCCACCCCGGCACTCTGGCAGCAGGACCGGGCGCCCGACGGCTTCCGCTGGATCGACGCCGACGCGGCCGAGCAGAACCTGCTCTCCTTCATCCGCTACGACTCCGCAGGGCGGCCCTTGGTCTGCGTGTACAACTTCTCCGGGCAGGCCCGCCCCGGCTTCCGGCTCGCCCTGCCCGCGGTCGGCCGGTGGCGCGAGGTGCTCAACACGGACGCCCACGGCTACGGCGGTGGTGGCGCCGGCAACCTCGGCGGCATCCGGGCCGAACCGCGCCCCTGGCAGGGCCACCCGGCGAGCGCCGCCCTGCTGCTGCCCGCGCACAGCGCCCTCTGGCTGGCCCCGGACGACCGTGCCGAGGTGCCCGCCGCCGGGGTGCGGCCGTGACCGCGGTGCTGCTGCTGGTCTGCGGGGCGACACTGGTCTCGGTGCTGGCCCGGCGGGTCGGCCGGTCGGCACCACTGGTGCTGGTCACGGCCGGGCTGGCGGCCTCCTTCCTGCCGGGGTTGCCCGACTACCACCTGGATCCGGACCTGGCCCTGCTGGTCTTCACCCCGCCGTTGGTCTACGCGGACGCGCGGGAGAGCTCCTACCTGGACCTGCGGGCCAACGCCCGGCCGATCGGCCTGCTCTCGGTCGGCCTGGTGCTGGCCAGTACCCTGGCGGTGGGGCTGGTCGCCCGTGCGGTGGTGCCCGGGCTGCCCTGGACGGCGGCCTTCGTGCTCGGCGCGATCCTAGCCCCCACCGACGCGGGGGCCGAGGTGGCGGTCGCCCGGCGGCTGCGGCTGCCCCGGCGGATCGTCACCATCCTGGTGGCGGAGAGCATCGTCAACGACGCCACCGGGATGACGGTCTTCCGGTTCACCGTCGCGCTGGCCGCCGGGAGGGCCACCTCGCTGCTCCAGGGGGTCGGCGAGTTCCTCTACCAGGCCGGCGGCGGCGTGCTGGTCGGGCTGCTGCTGGCCAGGCCGGCCGGGCTGTTGCTGCGCCGGCTGGACGACGCGGTGGCGGAGAACGCGGTGTCCCTGGTGGTGCCGTTCGCCGCCTTCGCGCTGGCCGAGTCGCTGCGGGCCTCCGGCGTGCTGGCGGTGCTGGTGGCCGGGCTCCACCTCGGTCACCGCGCCACCGGGTCCTCGCACCGGGCCCGGCTGCAGGAGGCGGCCACCTGGACGTTGGTCACCGGGGTGCTGGAGGCCGTCGGCTTCGCCCTGATCGGTCTGCAACTGCGCCCGGTGCTGCGCGAGCTGCACGCCGGCTCGGATCCGGTGCTGCTCTGGTACGCGGGCGCCGTGCTGGCCGCCCTGCTGCTGGTGCGGATCGCCTGGGTCTTCCCGGCCACCTACCTGCCGCGCCTGTTCTCGGCCCGGGTCCGGGCCCGGGACCCGGCGCCGCCCTGGCAGTACCCCGCGGCGATCAGCTGGGCAGGCACCAGGGGAGTGGTCTCGCTCGCGGCGGCCTTCGCCGTCCCCCTCGACCTGCCGCGCTGGGACCTGGTGCGCTTCCTCGCCTTCACGGCCGTGCTCGGCACCCTGCTGCTCCAGGCGCCGAGTTTCCCGGTCCTGGTCCGCCGCCTCGGCCTGCGCGAGCACCGCGAGGAGCACCAGGAGGCGCTGGCCGAGGCGGTGGCGCAGGAGACGGCCGCCGACGCGGCCTGGTCGCGGTTGCAGGAGCTGATCGGCAGCGGCCGGGAGGACCCGCCCGAGCCGGTGCTGGAACGGCTGCGCGACCTGGCCGAGCACCGGCGGTTCAGCGCGTGGGAGCGGGTGGCGGCGGACGGGCAGCCGGAGCCGCCCACCGCGGCCTACCGGCGGCTGCGGCGGGAGATGCTCGCCACCGAGCGCGGCGTGTTCGTCCGGCTGCGCCGGCAGGGCCGGATCAACGACGAGGTGCTGCGCCGGGTGATGCACGAACTCGACCACGAGGAGGCGGCGTTGGCCCGGGAGTGAGGGCGCGCCGGACCTCCTCAGAGGTATGGACCGGACGGGTCGCCGGTTATCCCCTAACACCGCCGTGGCTGGGCCGTCAAATTTCGTCCGGCGGTTTGTTAGGTATTTCTGTGGCCGCCGTTCTGTTGGAATACACACCGTCGGCAGGGTTGGTCGAGTTGCCCGCCACCCCCTTAGGGGGGCGTTAAGACGGCCGTCGCGCCCCTGCCGCGAGCTGGTCGATCCGGTTTAATGGAGGCCGAACAAGGGCCACGGAGGGAGGGTTTGCGGGAAGGCCGCCGGACGAGGTTCGTGGATTCATCGGACGCCACGGTCCGGGGAAATGCTTTCCGATTGCATTCGTATCCGAATGATGGTGGCAGGGAGGGATGTATGTGGACGCGATATTCGGAAATTGCGCTCCGCAGAGCGTGTCCCAGGACCACGTGGACGATCTTTGCGGCCTCTTGCTGGCCTCGGTCCCCCGGAGCGACCAGCGCCGCTGGGGCGAGCTGTACGTGCGAGGGCTGCTCCGAACGCAGGGGCGCAAGACGATCCAGGGGATTGCCGCCGCCGAGGGCAGTGCGGCCATGCAGAGCCTGCAACAGTTCATCAGCACCTCTCCCTGGCAGTGGAAGCCGGTGCGCCAGTCGCTGGCGCGCCACCTCGACCGGGAGATCCGGCCGGCGGCCTGGGTCGTCGAACCGCTGACCGTGCTCAAGGCCGGCCGGCACTCGGTGGGAGTGGAGCGCCAGTTCGTCCCGGGCCTCGGCCGGATGGCCAACTGCCAGCAGAGCACCAGCGTCTGGCTGGCCGCCGAGCGGGCCAGCTGCCCGGTGGACTGGCAACTCGCGCTGCCCGTCGGCTGGGTGGCCGACCGGGAACAGCGCCGGCGGGCGGCCATCCCCGAGCACGCCAGGGCACTGACCCCGGTCCAGTGCTCGGTGGAGGCGGTCCTCACCATGGCGGAGGACTGGGGGCTGCCGGCCAGACCCGTGGTCATGGCGGTGCCCGGGCCGGACGTCTTCGAGGTCACCGCGGCCTTCACCGCCCGGCGGATCCCCTTCGTGCTGCGCATCGACGGCACCCTCCCGGTGGTCGAGTCCGCCGGCGGCACCCGGGTGCTCCCGGCGAGCCGGCTGATCGGGGCGCTGCGCGAGCGCGCCGGCGTGGTGGACTGGCGGGACCTCGGCGGGCTGGTGCAGCGCAGCGCCCGGGTGGTCGGGGTGCGGGTCGGGCTCCCGGCGCCGGCCGACCGAGCGGGTGGCTGGACCGGGCTGCGCCCGTACCTGCTGGTGGGTGCCTGGAGCGACCCGCTGAGCGCCCGGCCGACCGAGTTCTGGCTGTCCAACCTCGGCCACCTGCCGACCGCCACGGTGCTGCGGACCGCGAAGCTGGCGCGGCGGGTCTCCCGGGACCTGTTCGAGGTCGGTGACCGGGTCGGCGCCCGCGACTTCGCCGGGCGGACCTTCCGGGGCTGGCACCACCACGCCACCCTGGTCTCGATCGCGCACGCCGTCTGCGTGCTCGCCCGGCAGGGCCGGCCCGGGTACCCGCCGCTCCCGGTTCACCGCACCCTGGTCGGGGCGCGGTGAACCCGCGGGCAGCGGAGCGCGTCGGGTCCGGAGGCCCGGTGCCGTCGGCGGGCGGGCCCGAGCGGCTGCGCGACGTGGAAATCTTCGCCGACCTGACCGGTGGTCAGCTGGCCTGGCTCTGGTCCGTGACCGAACGACGGACGCTGACCGACGGCGAGGTGCTGTTCCGGGACGGCGAACCGGCCGGCCACTTCTACGTACTGCTGGAGGGCGAACTCCTCGTCACCAAGCGGATCGACGGCCGCGAGGAACTGCTCACCCGGCACAGCACCCGCCCGCTGGCGGCCGACGACCACGACGCCAAGCCGCCGGCGGCGCACCGGTTCACCGGCGAGCTGCCGCTGCTCACCGGCGGCGGCTACCTGGCGACCGCCACCGCGGTCGGCCCGACCGTGGTGCTCGGCTGCGCCAGAGGGGTCTTCCTGGACCTGCTGGCGCGCTGCCCGAGCGTGGCGCGGGTGCTGCTGCCGGTCCTCGCCTGGCGGATCACCTCCTCCCAGGCGCAGGCCAGCGGCCGGGCGAGCGTGCAGGCGCTCGGCACGCTGGCGGCCGGTCTGGCCCACGAGCTCAACAACCCGGCCGCAGCCGTCGTCCGGGCCGCCCAGGACCTCGCTCCGGCGCTCGACCGGCTGACCGGCACGGCGTCGACCTGGGGCGCCGTGGCGGACCCGCGACAACGGCAGGTGCTGGACGCGGTGCTCGACCGGATCACCCGCACGCCTCCGGCGGCCGGGACCGACCCGCTCGCGCTGGCGGAGGCCGAGGACGACCTGACGGACTGGGCCGCACGGTGCGGCGCGAGCCGCCCTGCGGCGCTCGCCACGGCCCTGGCCGAACGCGGCCTGGACCGCTGCTGGCTCGCCGGGCGGCTCGGTGAACTGGGGCCATCAGTCGGATGCGAGGTGGTCGCGCCCGGGCTGGACCACCTCGCCGCACTGGTGGAGGCCCGCGCACTCACCGCACAGCTCCAGGAGGCCGGTCCACGGATCTCCGCCCTGGTGGCCGCCACCCGGGACTACGCCAACCTCGACCGCGCCCCGGAACAGGAGTTCCCCGTGGTCGACGGGCTGGAGGCCACCCTGGCCATGCTGCGCCCGAGACTGACGGGAGTACGGACCGTGCGCGACTACGCGCCGGACCTCCCGCCGGTGACCGGCCACCCGACGGAACTCAACCAGGTGTGGACCAACCTCATCGACAACGCGCTCGACGCCATGGCCGGCACCGGGACCCTCACCCTGCGCACCCGGCTCGAAGGCAGCTGCCTGGCGGTCTCGGTCGGCGACACCGGCCCGGGGATCGCCGCCACGGCCCTGCCGAGGATCTTCGAACCCTTCTACACCACCAAGGACGTCGGCAAGGGCACCGGTCTCGGGCTGCACCTGTCCTACCGCATCGTCACCCAGCTGCACCGCGGATCGATCCACGCCCGCTCCGCGCCGGGGGCCACCTGGCTGGTGGTCCGGCTCCCGGTCGCCGGCAGCCGGGCCCGGTGCCCGATCACCGAGCAAGGAGGCCCCACCCCGTGACCGCCCCCGGCACCACAACCCCCGGTCCCTCGACCGTGCACACCGTCCTCACCCGGCAGCTGGACGCACTCGGCCGCGGCGACCTGGACGCGCTGCTGGCGAACTACGCGGCGGACGCGGAACTGCTCAGGTCGGACGGCGTCTTCCGCGGACCCGAGCGGATCCGGGCCGCATTCGCCCGGTACCTCGCGCTGCGCCCGCGGCTGGTCGAGCTGAGCGAGTGCACCGAGTCCTGCGACACCCTGCTCTACCGCGCAGTGCTGGAACTGGGCGGAACCCGAAAGGAGGCCATCGGCACGATGGTCATCAGGAACGGAAAGATCTGGCGGCAGACGGCGGGAGTCTTCGATGGCTGAGCGCACCCCCCTCGAAACCTACCGGGCCTGGAACGACTGCCTGCTGGCGGGCGACCTGGCCGGCGCGACCCGGCTGATCGACGCCGCGCACTGGCGGGAGAAGTGCCTGGGCCTGACCGACTGGCTCACCGACTTCGGGACGGCGCTCGGCCACTACGAGAAGAACATGGTCAAGCCCTGGCAGGACCTGGAGATGCACGAGGAGGAGGTGGTCGAGGGCAGGGAGGCCGTCACCATCCGGTTCCGGGTCGAGGCCACCCACGTCGGACGGTTCCTCGACTGGCCCGCCACCGGTCGGCGGATCTCCTTCCAGGCCATCCGCATCGTCCACGTGCGCGACCAACTGGTGACCGGCCAGTGGGCGCAGCTGGACCTCTGGGGCATCGAGCAACAGCTGACCGCGAGGTGAGCGGGGGTGCGGCGCACCGGACCGGCAGGTTCCGTGCGCCGCACCCCGGCAGGCGTCTCAGCGGCCGGGCACCGGCTCGGTGGGCAGGTGCCACCGCACGCGCCGCCGGAAGGACTCCAGCTCGCGCTGGAGCGGCGGCCGCGGCACCACCAGGACCGCACCCCGCGCGCGCTTCACGCAGTGCCCGGCCACCGACGGCCAGAGCCCGCGCCGCAGCAGTCCGCCGCCCGCGCCCACCACCAGCAGGTCCTGTTCGCGGTCGGCGGCGGCGACCAGCGCCGCGCCCGGTGCCCCGCGCACCAGCTCGCCGACCAGTGCGACGTCTCCCGCGCCGGCGCTCCCGCCCCAGGCCAACGCCTCGTCAAGGGTCTCGGCAGCGGCGGCGTACGCGGCTTCCAGGAGCGGCGAGGCGGGGTAGCGCCGGTAGCCGCGTTCGCCGCCGGGCGCCTCCCAGGCGTGCACCACGAGCAGCTGCGCCGCGCGGTACCGGGCCTCCAGCACGGCCCGGTGCAGGGCGGCCAGACTGCCCAGCGAGCCACTCACCCCGACGACGACGCGATGTTGCGGAGCCGACCCACCGGGGTCACTGTCGACCATCTCAGCCTTTCGCCAAGGACACGCGGAGCACGCGTGTGCCGCCCAACGCAATCACGCGCCCGCCGGACCCGCGGGCGTCTTGACGCGGTCCTGATCCGCCGGGCACGAATCCGAACGGCACCCTGACGCCCGAAGGCCCGGGTGCCCGGTCCGGCGTACGGATACCGTCAGGGATCCGGCCCGAAACCCTCCTCGGGCGGCATCGCGAGGCACGGCCGCCCTTAGGGTTTGCGAGGCGCCGGCTGCCCCAAGATCGACTGTGCCGTCGGCGGAGATCAACCATGCCGTCACCGCACGCCGGGCGCCGGCACGGCCTGTCGGTGGAGGGGTGCAGTGGCAGCAGTGGAGCGGGCGCCGGCCCGGGGAGTGCTGCGCCGGCCGGGGCTGAGCCCGGTCGACGCGGTGGTGGCGCTGGCGTTGGTGGCCGTGCTCTACGGGCTCGCCCGGTTGGCGCCCTCGCTCGGGGTGCCGTTCCTGCCGGGCAGCGCCCGCGCCCAGGTCTCGACCGACCCGGCCGAACTGCCCTTCTACGCCGCGCGCTCGCTGCTGCGGATGTTCGCGGCGCTGGTCGCCTCGGTGCTCTTCACCTTCCTGTACGCCAGCGCGGCGGCCCGGCTGCGGCGGGCGGAGAAGGTGCTGCTGCCGGTCCTGGACATCCTCCAGTCGGTCCCGGTGCTGGCCTTCCTCTCCATCACCGTCACCGCCTTCATCGCCCTGTTCCCCGGCTCCGAACTGGGGCTGGAGTGCGCGTCCGTGTTCGCCGTCTTCACCGCGATGGCGTGGAACATGACCTTCGCGTTCTACTACTCCCTGGTCAGCCAGCCCCGGGAACTGGACGAGGCGGCCCGCATCATGCGGCTGACCAAGTGGCAGCGGTTCTGGAAGCTCGACGTGCCCAGCGGCATGATCCCGCTGGTCTGGAACGGCATGATGAGCTTCGGCGGCGCCTGGTTCTTCCTCGCGGCCTCGGAGAGCATCAGCGTGCTGGACCGGCAGTACGCCCTGCCCGGCATCGGCTCCTACGCGGCGGCCGCGGCCGCCAAGGGCGACCTCGGCGAGATCGGCATCGCCATCGCGGTGATGGTGGTCATGGTGGTCGGCGTCAACTTCTTCTTCTGGCGCCCGATGACGGCCTGGGCGGAACGCTTCCGGGTCGAGGAGTCGCAGGCCGGCGAGAAGCCGCGCAGCCTGGTCCTCGACCTGCTGCGCCGCTCCGTGCTGCCCGACCTGCTCGGCCGCGCGCTGCGCCCGGTCGGCACGCTGCTGGCCCGCCTCACCCGCCCGTTCGGCCTGGCCGAACACCCGCTGACCCGGCCGCTCGGCCGCACCCGGGCCGGGGACGTGCTCTTCTGGACGGCCGTCGGCGCCGGCGTGCTCTACGGCTGCCGCGAGGCCTACGACTACATATCCGCGACCGTCGGGCTCGGCGAGTTCGGCCACGCGGCCGCGCTCGGCGCCGCCACCTTCGGCCGGGTCCTGGTGCTGATCGTCGTCGCCACGGTGGTCTGGGTGCCGATCGGGGTGTGGATCGGGATGAACCCGCGGGTCACCCGCTACGCCCAGCCCGTGGTGCAGGTGCTGGCCAGTTTCCCCGCCAACTTCCTCTTCCCGTTCGCCATCGCGGGCTTCGTCGCGCTCGGCATCTCGCTGGACTTCGGCTCGGTGCTGCTGATGGCGCTGGGTGCGCAGTGGTACATCCTGTTCAACGTGATCGCCGGCGCCTCCGCGATCCCCGGTGACCTGCGCGAGGCGATGACCGACCTCGGCGTCCGGGGCTGGTTGCGCTGGCGCACCCTCATCCTGCCGGCGGTCTTCCCCTACTACGTGACCGGCGGTATCACCGCGGCCGGCGGCGCCTGGAACGCCTCCATCGTCGGCGAGGTCGTCGACTACGGGCACCGCCACCTGACCGGCTACGGCCTCGGCGCCTACATCGCCCAGGCCACCGGCACCGGCGACCACCCGCGGATCCTGGTCGGCGTGCTCGTCATGATCGTCTACGTGGTCGCCCTCAACCGCCTGGTCTGGCGCCGCCTCTACCGCATCGCCCAGACCCGCTACGCCCTCTGAGCCCGATCAGGACACCCCATGAGCACCCAGCCGAGCACGACCCCGAGCACGCCCGCGACCGCCCCGGCGCGCACCCCCGCGATCATCAACGCCACCGACGTCACCAAGACCTTCACCAGCCCCGAGGGCACCGCGTTGCCGGTCCTGGACTCGGTCGGCCTCACCCTGCACGAGGGCGAGATCGTCGCCCTGCTGGGCAAGTCCGGCTCCGGCAAGTCCACCCTGCTGCGCTGCCTGGCCGGCCTGATCGCACCCACCAGCGGCACCGTCAGCTACCGCGGCACGGCGCTGAACGGGGCCAACCCCGGCGTCTCGATGGTCTTCCAGTCCTTCGCGCTGCTGCCCTGGCTGACCGTGCAGCAGAACGTCGAACTCGGCCTGGAGGCCCGCGGCATCGGCGCCGAGGAGCGGCGGGAGCGGGCGCTGAAGGCGATCGACCTGATCGGCCTGGACGGTTTCGAGGGCGCCTACCCCAAGGAGCTGTCCGGCGGCATGCGCCAGCGGGTCGGCTTCGCGCGGGCCCTGGTCGTGGAGCCGGACGCGCTCTTCATGGACGAGCCGTTCTCCGCGCTGGACGTGCTCACCGCGGAGAACCTGCGCAACGAGCTGGTCGGCCTCTGGGAGGGGCACGAGGCACCGGTGAAGTCGGTGCTGATCGTCACCCACAACATCGAGGAAGCGGTGCTGCTGGCCGACCGGATCCTGGTGCTCTCCTCCAACCCCGGCCGGATCCGGGCCGAGCTCGAGGTCGACCTGGCCCGCCCGCGGGACCGGCGCACCCCGCAGTTCGAGGCGCTGGTGGACACCGTCTACGGCATCCTCACCGGCCGGGAGCAGGGACCGGGGGCCGCGGTCCCGGGCGGCCCGACGAGCGGTCGGCCGGCCGACACGGTGCCGGGCGGTCCCGCGACGCCCGCCACGCCCACCGGCACCCCGCTGCCGGTGGTCAGCCCCGGCGGGCTCTCCGGGCTGCTGGAGATCCTCGCCGCCCGCGGTGGCGAGGACGGGCTGGCCGAACTCGCCGACGAGCTCAGCTTCGAGGTGGACGACCTGCTGCCGCTGGTCGACGCCGCCGTGCTGCTGGACCTGGCCCGCACCACCGGCCCGCGGATCGCCCTCACCCCGGCCGGCCGCGAACTGGCCGAGGCCGACATCCTCACCAGCAAGCAGCTCTTCGCCCGCCACGCCCTGGCGCACGCCCCGCTGGTCCGGGCCATCGTCCAGGCCCTCACCAGCACCGCCGACCACGTCCTGCGCGAGGGCCTCTTCCTCGACCTGCTGCACCGCGCCTTCTCCGACGAGGACGCCCGCCGCCAGCTCGACACCGCCATCGACTGGGGCCGCTACGGCGAACTCTTCGAGTACGACAAGGCCGAAGGCCGCCTGCAGCTGACCCTGGACGGCGCGGGCCCGGGAGTCTGACCGGGCCCTGGGCCCCGGGATCGCGGGGAGCGCCGCGCCGCCGCGCTGGCGAGCCGCCCACCGGCCGGTCGCTGCTCGTGACAGCATGCAGGCGAACCGCAGGCCCGTGGGGAAGGACCGTGATGTCGCAGGCCATCGAAGGCATCGACCCGACCGTGCCGCCCAGCGGGCCCGGCTGCGTGGAGTGCGAGGCGGCGCGGGGCTGGTGGGTGCACCTGCGCCGCTGCGCCCAGTGCGGGCACGTCGGCTGCTGCGACAGCTCGCCGGCGCAGCACGCCTCCCGGCACTTCGCCGAGACCGGGCACCCGTTCATGCGGAGCTTCGAACCGGACGAGGACTGGTTCTGGGACTACCGCAGCAACGAGATGTTCGGCGAGGGGCCGGAACTGGCGCCGCCGCAGCACCACCCGCGGACCCAGACCACGCCCGGCCCGGCCGAGCGGGTGCCCGGCGACTGGCAGAACCACATCCACACGGACTGACACCGTCGGCCCGGTCAGGGCGTCAGCACGACCTTGCCCGTGACCGTGCCGGACTCCGCCAGGCGCAGCGCCTCGGCGGCGCTGGTGAGCGGCAGTTGGGCGGCGATCCGGGCGGTGACCTCGCCGCGGTGCAGGGCGGCGAAGACCTCGCCGAGGTCGGCCCGCAGCCGGGCGCGGAAGCGGTCGCCGCTCATCGCGCGGCCGGCCCAGATGTTGTAGAAGGAGGCCCGGCGACCGTTGGGCAGGGTGTTCCAGAGCCAGGTGCGGGCGAGGATCTTCAGCACCGGCCACTGCTTGGAGCCGGTGTCGTCACGGGTGGAGGCGCTGCCGTAGGCGACGAGCGTGCCGCGCGGGGCGAGCAGCTGCCAGGAGTCGATCACGCTCTGCCCGCCGACGTGGTCGAAGACCGCGTCCACCCCGCCGGGGGCCAGCTCCCGGACCCGGTCGGCGACCTTCCCGGCCCGGTAGTCGACGGGGGTGACGCCCAGCTCCCGCAGGGCGTCGTGGTGCCGGGCCGAGGCGGTGCCGATCACGGTCGCGCCCGCCGCCCGGGCCAGCTGGGTCAGCACCGAGCCCACGCCGCCGCTCGCGCCGTGCACCAGGACCGTCTGCCCGGCCCGCACCCGCGCCTTGCGGTGCAGCATCTGCCAGGCGGTGATCCCGTTGACGACCACGGTCTCGGCCTCGGCGGCGGTGAGCCCGTCCGGCACCTCGACCGCGTCCCGGGCGTCGACCAGCACGTGGCTGGCCCACCCGCCGACCTTCAGCAGTGCGGCCACCCGCCGACCGGCCAGCGCGGGGTCGACGCCTTCGCCGGTCGCCACGACCCGGCCCACCAGGTCGTAGCCGGGGACGAAGGGGAACGGCGGCTGGTCGTAGTACCGCCCGCGGCGCATCTGCTGCTCGGCGAACGAGACGCCGGTCGCCTCCATGGCGATCACGAGCTGTCCGCGGCCGGCGACCGGGACCGATCCGCGGCGGATCTCCAGTCCTTCCGGGGCGACGGTGCCCGGCAGCACGACCTGGACCAGCTGGTCGGTGTTCATGGTGAGCTCCTGTTCAGAGAAGTTCTCTCGTTGGTTAGAAGGTATAACCACAGTGCAGCGAGAGTCAAGAGCGTTCGTGATAGCCTCTAACTGAACGGTGGTACTGGACCCTCGAAGCGGGAGTGGACATGGTCGAGTCGGACGCGAGGACGCCACGGGAGCGGTATCGGGCGCAGGTCCGGGAGGAGGTCAAGAAGTACGCCTGGGAGCAGATCGCCACCGCCGGGGCGTCCGCGCTCTCCCTCAACGCCATCGCCAAGCAGGTCGGGATGAGCGGCCCCGCGCTCTACCGGTACTTCGCCAACCGGGACGCCCTGATCACCGAGCTCATCACCGACGCCTACCGCAGCCTCGCCGACACCTTCCGGGCCCGCGCGGTGGCCGGCGCCGACCTCGGCGACCTGGCCCTGGCGCTGCGCGGGTGGGCCCTGGACGACCCCCAGCGGTACCTGCTCGTCTACGGCACCCCCGTGCCCGGCTACCAGGCACCCGAGGACACCACGCGGATCGCCTCCGAGATCATGGCGATCCTCCTCTACGCCTGCACCGCCGCGCCGCCGCCGACCACCCCGGCGACCCCCCTCGACGCCCACCTGGCCGAGCACCGCGGCTGGGCCCAGGACCACCCGGCAACCCCGGCCGATCTCCGCCGCGCGCTCGCCTTCTGGACCCGCCTGCACGGCGTGCTGTCCCTCGAACTCGCCGGCCACTTCACCGGCATGGGCTTCGACCCCGCCGAGCTCTACGCCGCCGAGGTGGACACCCTCACCGGCCGTTGAACACGGCGCGGGAGGGCGTCATCGGCCGGGCGCGGAGCGGGGGTCACCCGCTCACCCTTCAGAGCGCTCGGTGCGGAGCATCGAGAAGATGACCTGGTCGTGCCAGCGGCCGCCACGCCACTGGGCGGAGCGCAGCACGCCTTCCCGGACGAACCCGGCCTTCTCCAGGGCGCGCTGCTCGGCCAGGTTGGCGCAGTCGGTCCAGGCCTGCAGGCGTTCGGCCCTGGTGTGGTCGAAGAGGTACTCGGCGAGTAGCCGTTGGGCGCGGGTGCCGATGCCCCGGCCGTGCGCGGCGGGCACCAGGCCGATCGCCAGGGTCCAGCAGGCGGAGGTCTCGGGCCGCCCCCAGCTGCCGGGGAACCACTCGACCCGGCCCACCGTGACGCCCTGCTCGGCGACCGAGAGCACCCCGCCGTCGGCGCCGAGCAGCCCGGTCTCCGCGAACCGGCGGCGCAGGCCGGCCGGTGAGCCGAAGCCGAACCACTGGTACGGGCCGGCCCCCTGTGGCCCGCTGAACTCGCGCTCGAACAGGTCGAGGTCGTCGGCGGTCACGGGGCGCAGGGTGATCCCGTCTGACACGGAACGGCTCCTGAGGGCTCAGCCGTACGATTCGGGTGGTGCGAACGGTACGAACGGTGTGGGCGACGGTTGCTGACTCTCCCACACCTCGGACCCGCCCCCGGCAGTGGGGTCAGTCCGTCCGCCGCCCGCCCTCGGTCGGGGCCAGCACCCGGGCGATCAGCAGGGCCACGTCGTCCTGGGTGTCGGGGCGGCGCAGCGCGGTCAGGAACAGGTCGCAGGTGTCCTCCAGCGGGCGGCGCGGGCCGGCCGCGAGGTCGGTGAGGGCGTGCAGGCGCAGGTCGATGTCCTGGTCGCGGACCTCGACCAGGCCGTCGGTGTAGAGGATGAAGTCGTCGCCGGGCCGCAGCGTCAGGTCGGTGCTGACGAAGGGCACGCCGCCGACGCCGAGCGGGGCGCCGGTGTCCAGCGCCACCGTGCGGGCCCGGCCGGGGCGGGCGAGCACCGGGGGGAGGTGCCCGGCGTTGGCCAGCCGGCACAGCCGGGTGGCGGGGTCGTAGACCGCGATCAGGCAGGTCGCCAGCGCGTCGCCGAGGTCGCGGGCGGTCTCGTCCAGCTGGGCGAGCAGCTCGTGCGGGTCGAGGCCCAGGCGGGCCAGCGCCCGGGTGGTGGTGCGCAACTGCCCCATGGTGGCCGCCGCGTTGAGGCCGGAGCCCATCACGTCGCCGACCACCAGGGCGGTGCGCTCGCCCGGCAGCGGGATGGCGTCGAACCAGTCGCCGCCGGTCTCGTCGGCGGCGTCGGCGGGCTGGTAGCGGTGGGCGACGGCCAGGCCCGGGGTCGCGGCGGTCTGCTGCGGCGGCAGCAGGTGGCGTTGGAGGGTGAGGGTGGTCTGGCGTTGGCGCTGGTACCAGCGGGCGTTGTCGATGGCGACGGCGGCGCGGACGGCGAGTTCGGTGGCCAGCAGCACGTCGTCGGCGTCGAACGGGGCCTGGTTGCGGGTCCGCTTCAGGTCGAGGGCGCCGAGCACCGAGCCGCGGGCGATCAGTGGCACTGCCAGGTAGGAGTGCAGGCCGGCCTGCTTCAGCAGCTCGACGGCCCGCTCGTCGCGGGCGATCCGCCGCAGGTCCGACTCCTGGACGTGCGGCACCACGATGGGCCGCGCGGTGGCGACGCACTGGGCGACGAGCCGTTGCGGCGGGTAGTGGGTGACCTCGCCGACCGGGTCGGCCGCGTCGGTCGCGGGGGTGGCGTGCGCGGCCTTGACGGCCATCGCGCGAAACCGCGGCCGGCCCGTCTCGGTGCCCGTGCCGGGGGTGCCGGGCAGCACGGCGTCCAGCAGGTCGACGGCGGCGATGTCGGCGAGCTCCGGGACGGTGACGTCCGCCAGCTCCTCGGCGGTGGCGGCCAGGTCGAGCGTGGTGCCGATCCGGATCGAGGCGTCGGCGATCAGCGACAGCCGGCGGCGGGCCCGGGCCGCGCCCAGGGCCTGCTGGTGCTGTTCGGTGACGTCCACCACCGAGATCGCCAGCCCGATCACCCGCCCGGTCTGGTCCTCCAACCGGAAGAACGAGGAGGTCCAGGCGTGTTCGCGGTCCTCGTCGTGCGGCACCCGGCCGGTGGTGAACTCCTCCAGCACCGGCTGCCCGGTGGCCAGCACCTGCCGCATCCGGTCCTCGATCGCCGCGACGTCCAGGAACGGCAGCACCTCGGCCGGGGTGCGGCCCAGGTGCTGGGCGGCCGAGGTGCCGTTGATCGTCTCGAGGGCGGGGTTGACCAGCACGTACCGCAGGTCGGTGTCCAGCACCGCGAGGCCGGTCGGCGCCTGGCCGACCATCCGCGCCGACAGCGCCAGGTCCCGCTCCACGCGCCGCAGCGTCTCGCGGGCGGAGGCGATGCCGAGGGCGTACCAGGTGCCGGAGTCGGCCTGCAGCCGCATGTTGCGCAGCTCCACCAGCACGGTGTGCCCGTCCTTGTGCCGGGCGGGGAAGGCCCCGGCCCAGGTGCCCTCGCCGGCCATCACCCGGGTGAAGGCCTCCAGCACCTCGGCCCGCCGCTCCGGCTCGACCAGCAGGTCCGCGGCGGAGCGGCCCAGTGCCTCCACCCCGCTGAAACCGAACAGCTCCTCCGCGGGCGGGCTCCAGAAGGCGATCCGGCCGCGCCCGTCCAGCACGACCGCCGCCACCCCGAGCAGGTCCAGCAGGCCGCCGGCGGCCAGCGCGGCGTCCGCGGGGCCCAGCCGCTTGGGTCGCTTCGACACGTCCGCCACCTCCCTCGCCCGCTCGGCGTGCCGCGGCCCGCCGTTCCCTCCATGGTCCGCCCCGCCCCGGCCGGAGTCCTGTTGCGCGCCTGCTCGTGCGCCCGCCCGCGTGCCCGCTTGCGCGGCCGCGCGGAGTGTGACCACCGGTTCTGCGGGTACCTGCCCCCGATGGGACCGGACGTCGCCGACGGAGTCGAACCGGAGTCGGCCGTCGCGCGGCGCCGGTGAGCCCGCAGTACGGTCCGTCCGCGCCGGTGACCGACCGGCGCCGACCGGCGCGGGCACCCGCGGCCCGGCACCGCAGGCGCCCGGCCGCGGGCGAGGAGGCGGAGCGCCGTGGAGAAGAAGTGGTGGACCCTGCTGGCGGTCTGCGTCGGCACCTTCATGCTGCTGCTCGACGTCACGATCGTGATCGTCGCGCTGCCCGACATCCAGCGCGCGCTGCACGCCGGGTTCAGCGACGTGCAGTGGGTGGTCGACGCCTACGCCCTCGCGCTGGCCTCGTTCCTGCTGACCTCCGGCGTGCTGGCGGACCGCTACGGGCGCCGGCGGCTGTTCGCGATCGGGTTGGTGATCTTCACCGCCGGCTCGCTGCTCTGCGGCCTGGCCCAGTCGGCGCCGATGCTGATCCTGTCCCGGGCGGGGCAGGGCGTCGGCGGCGCGATCATGTTCGCCACCTCGTTGGCGCTGCTCGGCCACAGCTTCCGCGGCCGGGACCGCGGCGTCGCCTTCGGGGTGTGGGGCGCGATCACCGGGGTGGCCGTCTCGCTCGGCCCGATCCTCGGCGGCGTGATCACCACCGGGATCAGCTGGCGCGGCATCTTCCTGGTCAACGTCCCGATCGGCGTCGCCGCGCTGGCGATCACCCGGTGGCGGGTGGACGAGTCGCGCGCGGCCCACCCGGGCCGGCTCGACCTGACCGGGTTCGCCCTGCTGACCACGGGCCTGGTCGGCGTGGTCTACGGCCTGATCCGGGCGGGGGAGACCACCTGGGGCGACGCCGGAGCGCTCACCGCCTTCGCCACCGGCGGCGCGCTGTTGGTCTGCTTCGTGCTCGCCGAACTCCGGGTCGCCGACCCGATGTTCGACCTGGCCCTGTTCCGCAAGCCGACCTTCGTCGGCGGGCTCTGCGCGGCCTTCGCGATGAACGGCTCGCTCTTCGCGATGTACCTGTACCTGGTGCTCTACCTGCAGAACGTGCTGGGCTACTCGGCGCTGGCCACCGGGGCGCGCCTGCTGGTCACCAGCGGGGCGATGCTGGTGGCGGCCACGGTGGCCGGCCGGTGGAGCGAGCGGGTGCCCGCCCGCTGGCTGATCGGGCCCGGCCTGCTCGCCGTCGGGGTCGGCCTGCTGCTGATGACCGGCCTGCACGCGGACAGCAGCTGGACGCACCTGGTCCCGGGCTTCCTCGTCTCCGGCATCGGTGCCGGATTCGTCAACCCGCCGCTGGCGTCCACCGCCATCGGCGTGGTCGAACCGGAGCGGGCGGGCATGGCCTCCGGCATCAACTCCACCTTCCGCCAGGTGGGCCTCGCCACCAGCATCGCCGCCCTCGGCTCGATCTTCACCACCTCGCTGCGCCACCAGCTGACCCACGCGCTCGCCGCCACGCCGCTGGCCGACCGCGCGGGGCAGATCGTCGACGCCGTCCGCCAGGGCCGGCCCGGTACGGTCACCGGCTCCCTCACCCCGTCGTCGCGCGCCGAACTCCAGACCGCGATCCGCTCGAGCTTCACCGGCGCACTCGACGACCTGCTCGTGGTCACCGCCGTCCTCGCGCTGGTCGGCGGCCTGCTCTCGATCCTGCTCATCCGCCAGCGGGACTTCGCCGTGCGGGAGCCGGTCGAGCCGGCGGGCGCGGCCCGGCCACGCAGTGGGTGAGCGGCGGGTGCGTGGCGTCGTGGATGCGCGGCCGGTACGCGGCGGGTACGCGGCGGCGCCAGGTGCGAGCGGTCGGGTCACACGGTGAGCACGATCTTGCCCGGCACCCGGCCGGTCTCGCTCAGCCGGTGCGCGGCCGCCGCCTCGGTCAGCGGGAGCACCTCGGCGAGCGCCGGGCGGACCCGGCCGTCCGCTGCCAGCGCGGCCAGCTGCGCGAGGTCCGCACCCACCGGGGTGAATCCGAACTCGACGTACCGCAGGCCGCGTTCGGCCGCCAGCGCCCGCGTCACCGTCCGGTCGGGGCCGGTGCCGCGCACGTCGACCAGGGTGCCACCGGGGGCGAGGACGGCCAGCGAACGCGGGCCGTAGTCGCCGGCGATCGGGTCCAGCACCACGTCGACGTCCCGGACCGCCTGCGCGAAGTCCTGCCGGGTGTGGTCGATCAGCTCGTCCGCCCCCAGCCGCCGCAGGAACGCGTGCTTCTCGGCCCGCGCGGTGCCGATCACGTACCCGCCGCGCGCCTTCGCCAGTTGCACCGCGAGGTGCCCGACGCCGCCCGCGGCCGCGTGCACCAGCACGCGTCGGCCGGCCGTCACCGGGGCGACGTGGGTCAGCGCCTGGAAGGCCGTCAGGCCGGCGGTGGGCAGTGCGGCGGCCTGCACCAGGTCGAGCCCCGCCGGCACCGCGGCCAGGCGCTCCTGCGCCACCACCGCGTACTGGGCGTACGCGCCGTGCGGCGGGAAGGCGATCCCCAGCACCGCCTGGCCCACCCGGAAGCCGGACACCTCGGGGCCGAGCCCGGCCACCTCGCCCGCCAGGTCGAGCCCCAGGGTGAACGGCGGCTCGCCGAAGCGGCGCACCTCGCCCGAGCGGATCCGCCAGTCGGCCGGGTTGACGCCCGCGGCCGCCACCCGGACCAGCACCTCCCCGGGGCCCGGCACCGGCCGTGCCACCTCGGCCGGCCGCAGCACCTCCGGGCCGCCGAAGTCGTGCTGGACGACAGCGAGCATGCGCCGGCCCTCGGACCGGTCGGTCGTGTCGTGCTGCCGGGTGTGCTCGGACAAGACGGTGTGCTCGGACATGACGCTGCCCCCTCGTGACGGTCGGTCGCGCCGGGCCGATGCCGGCGCGAGAGCCATCCTGGTCGCAGCACGTATCCCTTGAACAGTAGGTACCTTTCTGATACCTAGGTACCCCATGGAAACCATCGAGGGGGAGCGGCCCGGGGCAGCGCGCCCGGAGGTCGTCTACCGGCGCGACTGCCCCACGCGCACCGTGGTCGAACTGCTCGCCAACAAGTGGACGCTGTACGCCATGGCGGCCCTGCGCGAGGCGGCGGAGCAGGGGAGCGCGCTGCGCTTCAACGAGCTGCTGCGCCGCCTCGACGGCATCACCCAGAAGATGCTCACCCAGACGCTCCGCGCGCTCGAACGCGACGGGCTGGTCGTCCGCACGGTGTACCCGACCTCGCCGCTGCGGGTGGAGTACGCGCTGACGCCGCTCGGAGTCCAGGCCGGCGCACTGACCACCGCGATCGCGCAGTGGTCGGTGGCGCACATCGACGAGATCCTCGCCAGTCGGGCGGCAGCCGCCGGGGCGGACGCGGGGGCGGGCCCCGCCGTGGCCCCGGCGGTGGGCGGCTGACGATCGGCCGGTGGTCGGCTGATGGTCGGCCGTCAGCCGGTGGTCGGTCAGTCGCTGGTCCGTCAGCCGATGGCCGGTCAGCTGGTGGTCGGTCAGCCGGTGGCCGGGAGGCCGATCGGGTTGACCGACGGGAGCTCGGCGCGGCAGCGGGTGCCGAGCGGGCCCAGCGTGGCGGCGAGTTCGTCGAGCTCCTTGCGGTCGAAACCGGTCCAGACGCGGGAGGCGGCCAGGTCGGTGGCGGCCTCCAGGGTCGCGTGCCGGGACCGGCCCAGGGGGCTGATCGTGCCGTCGGGGTGCAGCCAGCCGCGCTCGACCAGGCGGGCGGTGGCGGCGTCCCACTCCTGGTCGGTCCAGCCGCGGATCGGCTGGAGCGTCGCCCGCGGGGTGTCGAGCGCGCAGCGGACCACCAACGCCTCGCAGCCGTCCAGGCCTTCGGTGACCAGCGCCGCCACGTGGCCGTCGCCCCGGTGCTCGCGCAGCACCGTGGTGGCGTGCCACAGCCGGGCCAGCCGGCCCTCGGGGCGCGGCAGGGCGGCGTTGGCGGCGGCCAGGACCCGCCCGCCGCAGTCGAGTCCGTCCACCGCCCGCTCCAGCAGGTCGACCGCGCGGTCGATCGGCTCCGGCTGTGCGGTGTCCAGGACGCGTGCCAGCGCCGCCGTCGCACCCGCCAGCCGGGCGTCGAGCGCGGCCTGCGGCGTGGCGAGCTGCCAGACGCCGGGCAGCGCCCGTTCGACCATGCCGGGCGCGAAGTTGAAGAAGGCCGCGGTCACCGGCGCTGCGTCCACCGGACCGAGTGGGGCCGACCGCCCGCCGAAGTAGCCGCGCCAGAAGCCGCGCAGCCCGGCGGACTCGAAGGCCTGGAGGCCCTCGGGCGCGAAGTAGGTCACGGCGTGGATCGGTTCGAACAGCCACCACAGGGCACGGGCGGGGTGGACTACCTCGGGCATCGGTCACCTCATCGTCACAGCGGGCCGCGGCTGTCGCGTGCCCCGGCGCGGTGGCCGGCGGATCCGCGGGCCGCACCGAGGGGGTTGACTACCCAGTTCGGGGGACGGCAATCAGATGATCGGGTTCCTCCCGGCGGTCGGCCGTCAGGACCGGGATCCGGCCTCGGCGAGCTCCGGCTCGGCCGTCCGCTCGCCCGTCCGCTCGGCTGCGGCGGCCGGCGGTCGTTCGTCCCGGTCGGCGTCCGGGCACTCCGGGGAGCGGCCCGTGAAGACGTCGTCGTCCTCGGCGAACGGGCGGGCCCAGCGGCGGCCGTCCAACAGCCGCAGCCCCGGGATGTGGCGGATCTCCAGCGTCAGCAGCGCCAGCACGGTGCCGGTGGTGGCGAGCAGCAGCATGCCCATCCCCGCCGCCGCACCGATCGCGGCGGCGGCGAAGATGGTGGCGGCCGTGGTGATCCCGCGCACCACGTCCCCGTTCGCCCGGGCCTCCCGGAAGGTCAGCCCGCCGCCGATGAAGCCGACACCGGTGATCACGCCGGTCAGGGCGTTGGGCGCGTCGTGCTGTGCCAGGGCCGCGACGATCGCCGCGCCGACCCCGATCAGGGAGAACGTCCGGTCGCCGGCGGCCGCCCCGCGCAGCGAGCGCTCGAAGCCGACGGAGTAGGTCAGGGCGAAGGCGGCGAGCAGGTGTTCCACCAGCGGGAGGTCGTGAGTCATGGGAGGCATTGAACCCTACGCACCGGCCGGGTCCACCACGGACTCCCTGGTGGGAGGGGGTGCGGCGGTGCGCGACGGCCCCGCCGCACGGTGCTGCCGAGGCCCGCCGACCGATCGCCGAGGCTCACGCCGACGCCTCCGCCGACCGGTCGGCGAGGTACTCCCGCACGATCGACTCGAAGTCGGGGTCGGGGGACAGGCCCAGCGCGGCCGCCCGGCGGTGGTCGAAGACGGCGGGCCAGGAGGCGACGATCGCCTCGACGGTCGGGTCGGGGGCAACGGTCACCAGCTCGGCGACCTGATCGCCGGCGAGCCGGCGCAGGGTGGCGAGCATCTCGGCGACCGTGACGGTGAGGGCGGGGAGGTTGACCGGCGCGTGATCGCCGAGCCGACCGGCTCCGCTGCCGCGCTCGGCCTGCGCGAGGCGGAGCAGGGCCCGGACGGTGCGCCGGGGCGAGGCCACGGCGACCGCCAGCTCGGGGCGGACCGGGCAGCGGGCGGGCAGCCCGGCGAGGGGCTCGCGGATGATCGCGGACAGGAAGCCGGAAGCGGCCGCGTTGGGCGCGGTGGGCCGGACGGTGACGGTCATCAACCGTGCGACGCGTCCGTCCAGGAAGCCGCGGCGGGTGTAGTCGGCGATCAGGTGCTCGCAGACCAGCTTCTGGGTCCCGTAGCTGGAGCGCGGCAGTGGCGGGGTCGACTCGCTGACCACCGGCGGCAGCGGCAGGCCCGGCTGGGCGCCGTAGACGGCCAGGCTGCTGGCGAACACCAGGCGCACCACCGGCCCGCCGCCGGTCCGTTGGGCGCGGGCGGCCTCCAGCAGGGCGCGGGTGGTGTCGAGGTTGGCGCGCATGCCGAGGTCGAAGTCGGCCTCGCACTCCGCGGAGACCGCGGCGGCGAGGTGGAACAGCACGTCCACGGGCTGCGCGAACACGTCGTCGAGACGGTCGACGAGATCGCCGTGCACCACCTCCACCAGCGGATCGCCCGCCGCAGCCGAGGCGGGCGGCAGGACGCGGTCGACCAGCACCAGCCGCTCGACCGGCACGCCGCACAGCGTCCGCGTGGTGCGCAGCGCGTCGGCGAGCCGGCCCCCGAGGAAGCCGAACGCGCCCGTGATGACGATCCTCATGGTGTCTCCTCGTGCCGTGGTCCCGGCGCCGTCCCCGCGGGAAGACGTGCCCGCACCGGGACACTGCCCCGGGCAGCGGCGTCGATGCGTGTGCCCTCGAACGGAACAGTCACCTTCCCCGGCCGGCCCGTCACCCCGGTGCGGGCCGCCGGAACAACGCCGTCCAGAGGATCGGCAGGCCGAACCGGCCTTCGGACGTGGCCGACTCGTTCCGCATCCGGCGCAACTCCACCTCCTGGAGCCCCAGTGGTCCCTCGACGAAGATCCGGCGCAGCTCCTCGGCGGTGTAGGCCAGGCCGCCGTGCAGGGTGCCGTCCCGGTACAGCTGCGCGTCGGGGACGCGGGTGCCCGTCCCGTCGCCGTCCGGCGCGAAGCAGACCAGCCCCAGGTGCCCACCGGGCGCCAACAGCCGCTCCAGCAGCGCCAGGTAGCTCGGCCGCCGGTGCGGCGGCAGGTGGTGGAAGAACCCCGAGTCGTAGACCAGGTCGTACGGTCCGGTCAGCGCGGCGCCCGCCGGGCCGAACGCGTCCCCGCAGTGGAAGCGCACGCCCATGTCACAGCCCAGGTGGTACTCGAACTGGTCCTGCCGGCTGCGCGCCCAGTCCAGCGCGTCCCGGGAGAGGTCCAGCCCGTCCATCAGGAAGCCCTGCATCTGCAGGTGCAGGGTGTTGCGGCCGTTCCCGCAGCCGAGGTCCAGCCCCCGCCGGGCACCCGGACGCGGCTCGAGCACCCCGCGGTCCAGCAGGGCCACCAGACTCTCGTCCGGCTCCTTCGTGAAGAACGGCACCGGCCGGCTCCGGTCCGCGTAGAACCCCGCCCACTTCTCCCGGTCCGCGGCGAACAGCCCGTCCAGCAGGGAGAGCAGCTCCTCTTCCGTCCGAGCCCCCCGCACCTCGCCCGGTTCCTGCTGTTCCTGCGTCATGCCCGCCCCTCCCTTCGTCCCGGCCGACCCTCTCACGTGGTGATGACGAGTTTGCCGCGCGCCCGACCGTCCAGCAGATGGCGGACGGCAGCCGCGGTCTCGTCGAGCGGGTAGGTCCGTTCGACGCTGGGGACGAGCTCGCCCGCCTCGATGAGCTCGCGCAGGGCGGTCAGGTCGGCGGCGTTCTCGGAGGCGACGAAGGTGCCGAGCCGCTGGCCGACGAACGGAGAGAGCAGGTGCGCGCGGAGCTGGCGGTCGAGGCCGTCGAGCCATCGTCCGCCGGTCTCGCCGCCAATGATGACGAGCCGTCCGGTGGCGGTGAGCGCGCGGCGCAGCTGCCCCAGTGGGCGGTTGCCGCCGATGTCGAGGATGACGTCGTGGCGGTGCTCGCCACCGGGGATGTCCGCCCGGGTGTAGTCGATCACGTGGTGCGCGCCCAGCGCCCGGACCAGGTCGACCTTCGCGGTGCTGCACACGGCGGTGACCTCGGCGCCGGCCGCCCGGGCCAGCTGCACGGCGAAGGTCCCGACCCCGCCGGAGGCGCCGATCACGAGCACCCGCTGCCCGCTCCGGACCTGCCCGTGGTCGCGAACGGCCTGGAGGGCGGTGAGCCCGGAGACCGGCACCGCGGCCGCCTCGGCGAAGGAGACGGTGCCCGGTCTGGGCGCGAGCTTGGCGGGGTGGGCGCGGGCGTACTCGGCGAGGGTGGCGGTGCCGATGCCGTACACCTCGTCGCCGGGCCGGAAGCCGGTCACCCGGGCGCCGACGGCCGCGACGGTCCCGGCGAGCGCGCGGCCGGGATTGGCGAGTTTCGGTCGGCGGACCCCGAAGCCGGCGAGGCGGACCGGGTACGGCTGACCGGCCATCAGGTGCCAGGTCCCGCGGTCCACCCCGGTCGCGTGCACTCGCACCAGGACCTCGTCGGGCCCAATCCGCGGGGTGCCGCGCTCCGCGACGCGCAGTACGTCCTCGGGAGCGGCGCCGTACCGGTCCTGGACGACCGATCGCATGGTCGTCGGCCCGGGCAGTTGCTGTTCGGCAGACATCACGACACTCCCACTCGCAGCTTGTTCCTTACAGCGTAAGGCTCGCCCTTACGTTGTAAGCTGTCAAGTCGTCGCGTCAGAGCACCGGAGGAGCAGATGACCGCCCGGACCGATCCGGCCGCCTCGGCCCGCACGCCGCTCACCCGCCACAAGGTGCTGCAGGCCGCGGTGGCGCTCGCCGACGAGCAGGGGCTGAAGGCCGTCACCATGCGCAGGCTCGGCGAGGCGGTCGGCGTCGAGGCGATGTCCCTGTACACGCACGTCGCGAACAAGGACGACCTGCTCGACGGCATGATCGACGTGGTCTTCGGCGAGACCGACCCGCCGGCCGGCCCGGCGGACTGGAAGACGCAGCTGCGCCGGCGAGCCGTCTCGGTGCGCCGGACCCTGGCCCGGCACCGCTGGGCGATCGGCCTGATGGAGTCGCGCGCCACCCCCGGCCCGGCGACGCTGCGCCACCACGACGCCGTCCTCGGCTGCCTCCGCGCCGCCGGCTTCTCGATCGAACTGGCCGCGCACGCCTACTCCGCGCTGGACAGCTACGTCTACGGCTTCGCCCTGCAGGAGCGCGGCCTGCCCTTCGACTCGCCGGAGGAGAGCGCGCAGGTGGCCCAGGCCATCCTGACCCAGATCCCGGCCGACCAGTACCCGCACCTGGTCGAAGTGGCGACCCAGTACGTGCTGCGACCCGGCTACGACTACGGCAGGGAGTTCGAGTTCGGGCTCGACCTGATCCTTGACGGACTCGAACGAGCCGTCGAGGCGCGGGGGTAGCGGGGTCAGCCGTACTGGGGCGGCGCTGCGGCGACGCAGATTATCGTCTGAATGACGATAATCTGTTAGCCTTGCCGACATGAGAGTCGTGCTCACCCGGGAGAGCGTGTGCATGGGGGACGATGCCGAGGCTCCGCACGAGACCGCCTGGGAGGTCGATGGCGGAGCGACCCTGGCGGATGTCTTGGAGCAGGCCGCCGGCTGCTGTCCGCACCTTCGGAGAGGCTGCTGGATCGCCCACCTCGGATACAACCGGCCTGACGGTGCGCCGCTCGCGCTGCTGGCGCCGCAGTGGCCGCGGCCGCGGGTGCTGCTCGGGGCGGACGCCCAGGCCGAGCTCGGCGCGCACTCCGACGAGCTGGAGATCTTCTGGGGCTACCGGTCCGGCGCGGATCCGGAGGCCCTGTGGCGGCAGCTGGGTGGCGGTCAGGTCCACGAACCCCTTCGGAGTGTCGAATCGCGACCCGGCTGGCTGCGGTTCTCGCGCCGGCGGCGGCCGCGCCGACGCTCGGCGGCGTGACCTCGTAGCCCGTCGGAGGTCATCAGCCGAACAGGGTGGTGTCTCCGCGGGAGGCGAGGAGTTTGCGGAGCAGGGCGCCGAGTTGGGTGCGTTCCTCGGGGGAGAGGGCGCTGATCAACTGCTCCTCGTTCTCGATGTGACCCTGCAGGATGTCGTCCACCAGGGTGCGGCCCGCCGGGGTCAGTCGGATCAGGACGGCGCGGCGGTCGGTCGGGCTGGGGTGGCGCTCGACCAGGCCCTTGGCGGAGAGCCGGTCGACCCGGTTGGTGATCGCGCCCGAGGTGACCATGGCCGACTTGAGCAGTGTGCCGGCGCTGAGCTCGTACGGCTCGCCGGAGCGGCGCAGGGTGGCGAGCACGTCGAACTCGGACAGGTCGAGGTTGTGCGGCGAGAAGTACTCGCGCAGGGAGACGGCGACGTGGTTCTGGAACCGGTTGATCCGGCCGATCAGGGACATCGGGACCGGGTCCAGATCGGGTCGCTCGCGCTGCCACTGGTCGATGACGTCGTCCACCGCGTCGCGGCACGCCGGCCGGTCGGCGTGCGCCGTCTGCTCCGGCTGCACCGACTGTTCGGGTTCGCCCTGCTGGCCCCGCTGCGCCATGTCGCGGCTCCTCGTGCTCGGCGGTGGTGTCGTGGGGTCGACCACCGGTCGACCGAAAGTATCTCACCGTTGAGATACTTGACGTTAAGGGGGTTGCGGCGTAGAAAGTATCTCAACGTTCAGATAATCAACGCTGAGAGGTGGCCTGTCATGGCTGGGGGACGCGTGGGCACGGGGCGGGCCGGGCGGATCGGGGTGGTCGCCCTGGCGGCGCTGGCTCCGGCCTCCTGGGGCACCACCTATCTGGTGACCACGCAACTGTTGCCCGACGGACGCCCGATGCTGGCCGCGGTGATGCGAGCGCTACCAGCCGGGCTGCTGCTCCTGCTGCTCGGTCGCAGACTCCCGAGAGGCCGCTGGTGGGGCCGGGCGGTCGTGCTGGGGATGCTCAACATCGGGCTGTTCTTCCCGCTGATCTTCATCGGCGCCTACCGGCTGCCCGGCGGCGTCGCGGCGACCATCGGTGCGCTGCAGCCGCTGCTGGTGGCCGGCTTCTCGATCGGGGTGCTGAAGGTGCGGCCCGGCCGGCGGGCGGTGCTGGCCGGTCTGGTCGGCGCCGGCGGGGTGGCGCTGCTGGTGCTCAAGGCGGGTGCCAGGCTGGACCCGACCGGGCTGGTGGCGATGGTGGTCGCGATCGTGCTGATGGCCATGGGCACGGTGCTGACCCGCCGTTGGGGTCGGCCGGACGGTGCGACCATGCTCGACCTGACGGCCTGGCAGCTGGTGGTCGGCGGGATCTTCCTGGTCCCGGTGGCGGGGTTCTCCGAGGGCCTGCCGCCCGCGCCCACCGCGGACAACGTGATCGGCTTCGCCTACCTCGGGCTGTTCAGCACCGCGCTGGCCTACGTGCTCTGGTTCCGCGGCATCGAACGGCTCGGCGCCGGCCCGGCCTCCTTCCTCGGTCTGGTGAACCCGTTGGTGGCCACGGCGGGCGGGATCATCGTGCTGCACCAGACCCTGACGGGCTGGCAGGTGCTCGGACTGGTGCTGGCCCTCGGCGCGATGCTGGCCGGCCAGGGGAAGGGGCAGGGCCGGCGGCTGCGGCGCACGCCGACGGTCGCTGCGGCGGCCGCACCACTCGACGCAGCGGTTGCCGAGGGCGCTCCGCGGGAGGGCGCGACGGCGTAGTACTCGAGCGGGACCGGTCAGCTCCCCGGGCAGGTGTCCTGGTAGGGCTGGGTCAGCTGGTAGGTGACCTTCCAGTTGACGGCGGAGAGTCCGCCGCCGGCGATCCGGCAGGCCATGCCGATCGGGTCGTCGGCGATCGCGGGCAGGGCGCCGAGGTCCCACAGCTGGGCGGAGCCGTCCGCGCGGACGACCACCAGGGTCCTGCCGTCCGGACCGAGCTGCACGTCCGAGACGTCGCTGGCGGTGTCCGGCAGGGTGGCGGCCAGGCCCGGGTGGGCCGGGTCGCCGGCCTCGTAGAGGGCGACGACGCCGTTCCGCTGGCCCACCGCGATCAGCTTGCCGTCGGGGTGGTAGGAGAGTTGGATCACGTCGGAGGGCAGGCTGACGCTGCTCAGTGGCTGCGGCCCGCTGCTCGCTCCGAGCTGCCAGAGCTCGAATCCCTTGAGGTCGGTGGCGGCCAGGACCTTGGCGTCCGGCCGGAAGGCGGCGGCGGTCGTACCGCTCCAGGAGTCGGTCGAGCCGTCGGACTTGGCGACCGGCGCCGGCACCGGCGCGGACGGCTTCGAGACGTCCCAGAGCGAGTTCGGCAGGGCCAGCCACCGGCCGTCCGGGCTGAACGCGGTGGGTTGGTGGATGATGGTGGTCGACCCGAGACTCTTGCTGGTGGCAAGTTCGGTGGCGGCGGCCGGAACCGTGGTGTCCCACAGAGCGCTCCAGGACGCCTCGAAGAACTTGCCGCCCGAGACCGCGAGCAGCTCGGAGCGCGGGCTGAAGGCCAGCGAGCCCACCCCCGAGGCCATGGGCAGCGTCGCCAGCACCCGGGCTCGCCCAGGATCGGTGACGTCCCAGAGCGTGACCTGGCCCTCCTCCCCGTTCACGCCCGTCGCGGTGCCGACCGCGAGAACGGCGCCGGTCCGGTTGAAGGCCGCCGCGGTGACCCGCCGACCTGGCTGGCCGGGCAGCGGTGGCAGCTCGCGGGGATGGGTGGGGTCGGAGGTGTCCCAGAGGTGTGTGTCGCCGGTGAAGCCGCCGGCCGCCAGCAGCTTCCCGTTCGGGCTGAACGCGGCCTCGTCGAGGTTGTGGCCGCTGAGCGTGGCGACCTGCGCCGGGGCTGAGCGGTTGTCGACCAGCCATTGGGAGACCGCTCCGTCGCCGTCGGCCAGGAACACCCGCTGCCCGTCCGGGCCGAATCCGGCGGCGTCGATCGCGGGGAAGCTCGCCGGGGTGGTGGGCAGGTCGTCGGACTTCGGGACGGACGGGCTGGCGCCGTGCGAGCCGGTCAGGACGCTCCGGGCTTGCGGGTGCGCCGGGTCCGTGACATCCCAGAGGCGGGAACTGCCGTCCAGGGCCGTGGTGATGAGCAGGCCGTGCGGTCCGAACGCGATTGCCTGGACCTGGTCGGAGTTGTTGAGGACCGCGAGCTGCCGCGGGGCACTCGGGTTGCTGAGGTCCCAGAGGAAGGCCGAGCGCTGGTAGGAGGTGGCCAGGATCGGGCCGGTGGGGCTGAACACGGCCGCACCACCGATCAGCGGCTGTTCGGCCACCGCTCGTGGCCGGGTCGGATCCGAGAGGTCCCAGACCTGCCATCCCGTGCGGTGGGTGATCGAGCCCGGCGTGAGCGATTCATCCTTGGCGGTGATCGTCCCGGAACTGGTGACCAGCGTCCGGCCGTCGGCGCTGAACGTGGCGAACTGGGCCTGATCGGCGCTGACCGGCGTACCGAGGCGGCGCGGTGCCGTGACGTCGCTGATGTCCCAGAGCGTCAGCGTGCCGGTCGCACCGTCACCCGAGAGGAGGGCCAACCGGCGGCCGTCGGGGCTGATGGCGGCGCCCTGCATGCCGGCGCCGACGTCGGCCTGGAAGGCCAGCTTCCGCGGGTGGTGCCGGTCCGAGAGGTCCCAGAGGATCACGTCGTTCGCGGCGGGCTTGCTGCCGGGCGATTCCCCGCCGGGGCCGGCGACGCTGACCAACAGGCGCTGGTCCGGGCCGAAGACCAGCTCCCGGATCGGGTTGACGTGGTCCGTCAGCGTGGCGAGCGGACGCGGCTGCCGGACATCGGTGGTGTCCCACAGTCGCACCGTCGAGTACTTGGTCCCGCTCGTGTCGGCCAGCATGCTGCCGTCAGGGCTGAAGACGGTGTCGAACGGGCTCTGTCCGACCGCCCCCGGTGCCGAGCCGCCGTCGAGCGGCGTCTGCAGGAGCGTGGTGATCAGCCCGGTCCGCCCCTCCTGGGTGGGGCGCAGCAGCAGCGCGGTCAGGCTCAGCTGGAGCGAGAGCTGCGGGTCGCTGGTCCGCAGCAGGTCGGCCTGGGCCTGCAACAGCTCTTCGTTGGCCAGGTTGCGCTGCCTGTTCGCGGCGGTGCGCTGCTGGTCCGCCAGCTGCTGCTGGCTGATCGCGGCGTCGGTCAACGCCAAGGCGGTCAGCGTGAGCGCCAGCAACAGCGCGATCGCGCCGCGGCGGACGGTGGTGCTGCGCCGGCTGCGGCGGATCGACGCGTCCAGGAAGGCGGTGGCGGTGGGGCCGAGCCCCTGCTGCCCGGTGCGCTTCGCCCACGCGCGGGCGACCTCCAGCTGGCTGCCCCGGTACAGCAGGTCGGGGTCGCGGCGGACCGGCAGCGCCCAGGCGGCGGCCGCCTCCTCCAGCTTCTGGCGCAGCAGGTTGTCGGCGCGGTCGGCGTCGATCCAGCGGCGCAGCCGGGGCCAGGCGTCCAGCAGGGCCTCATGGGTGATCTGGACGGTGTCGCGCAGCCTGGTGAGCAGGCGTCTGCGGGTGAAGCCGGCGAGCACCGCCTCGGCGGCGGTGGGGTCCAGGCCCTCGGTCAGTTCACGTTCGGTCCGGGCGCGGCGGGTGTCGTCCGATCCGTCGCCCACCCTGACCAGACGTCGGAAGATCACCGTGGTGGCCTGCCGGCCGTCCGCCGCCAGCCGGCGGTAGACGTCCTCCGCGGTCTCCGCGACCGCGCCCTGGATCCGGCCGGAGGCCCGGTAACCGTCGACGGTCAGCACGGATCCGTGCCGTTGCTGCCAGGTGACCCGCAGGGCGTGGGCGAGCAGCGGCAGGCGCCCGGCCTCGTAGCCGCGCTCGGGAGTCGAACCGCCGCTGCCCCTGTCGCCTTTGCCGTCGGCGTCCGGGTCATCGCTGTCCGGGTCGTGGGAGCGCGACGGCCCGTGCGCGGTGACCCCGGTGACCCCCAGGTCGCTCAGCAGCAGCTCGACCAGGCCCTCCTCGAACGCCAGCCCCTCCCGCTGGGCGGGGAAGAGGATCGCCTCCCGGAGTTCGGTGCGCGACAGCGGTCCGAGGAAGACCTGACGGTGCTCCAGGGCGGTGCGCAGCGGGTCGTACTGGGCGAACCGGGCGTAGAAGTCCGCCCGCACGCCGTAGACGACCAGCGCCGGCGGTCCGTCGGCGGCGTTCGCCGGCTGCGCGGTCAAGTGCTCCAGTGCGGCGACGAGCCGGCGCCGCTGCTCCTCGTCGGCGACCTGGGTGAAGAGCTCCTCCGCCTGGTCGACGATCACGACCAGCCGGCCGGCCCGCTGCCGGTCGAGCGCCGCCCGGAGCCGGTCGCCGAGGGCCTGCGGGTCGTCGGCCAACTCGCGTTCGATCTCCGCCGGCTCGCCACCGGTCAGCGCGGCCAGGTGCCTACTGAGGGCGATCACCGGATGGGCGCCCGGCGTGAACACCAGGCAGGGCCAGTGCCGCGAGCCGGGCAGCGTCCCACGGGCGAGTGCGGGCACCAGGCCGGCCTGCAGCAGCGAGGACTTGCCGGCTCCCGAGGCGGCCACCACTGCGACCGCGCCGCCCTCCTGGAGGCACTGGTCGAGCCGGCTGGTCAGCCGGGTGAGGGTCTGCTCGCGGCCGAAGAACCACTGGGCCTGCTCGGCGCCGAACGCGGTCATCCCGGGGTACGGGCACTCGTCGCTGCTGTCGCTGCCGGCCTCGACCCGGCGCACGCGGTGGACGCCGTCCCCGTAGTGCACGTGCAGGTCGCGGGCGGCGACGTACTGGTCGCCCGCGGCCATGTAGATGGTGCCGGAGCCGGAGGCGTACGCCTCCAGCCGGACCGGCGGTTCACTCACTGACCGGTGACGTGCATGGTGTGTCCGGACATGAAGACCTTCGCGTGGTCGGAGGCCGTTGCCCGCATGCTCACCCGGGACCCACCCCCCTCCGAGTCGGAGTCGCTCTCGTCCCGGTTCAGTTCGGCCACCAGCTCGCGCAGTTCGGTGGCGAGCGACGGGTCGGCCCGCAGCGCGTCGCGCAGCCGGGTGCGCCACTCGACGGCCAGTTCCTGTGCCGCCTGCTCGTCACCGGCCTGCCGGGCCGCCAGCAGTTCCTCGCGGGTCTCGGTCAGTTGGGCCTCGACGGCCTCCGCCGCCTCGGGCTGCTGCGGGTGCCGGCGTCGCCAGAAGGCGGTGACCGCCTGCTTGGCGTTCTCCCAGCCGTCCGTGGCGAGCCGGCCCACCAGTGCGGTCGCCGCCGATGATGCCAGGGCCACCAGTTCGGGATCCATCTCCAGTCCCCGCTTCTGCCGTAGGAGCAGTCAAGACATGACCATGCGTCAGCACTGCGCGTCATTCTGCTCCTGACCCGAATCGGTGGACAACTCCCGTGGTCAGCGGGGGAGTCGGAGGAGCTGTCCGGAGTGCGGCCGCCCGGGGACCGTGGTCGCGGTCCCCGGGCGGCCCCGGCCTGCGGCTGCGCTCAGGGGTGCCTCAGGAGGTCTGCAGCGCGGTGTCGTCCAGGACGAAGCTGGTCAGCTGCGGGGAGTTGTCCTCGGTGCCGACGAACTTCACGGTGACGGTCTGGCCCATCCAGCGCGAGAGGTCGACCCCGTACTGCTGGTAGCCCTTGTGGGCGTCGCGGTTGGACCAGGTGCCCAGGGTGGTGGTGCCGGTGCTGCTGACCACCTGGACCTGGAGGGTGTCGGCGGCGCGCTGGGTGTGCTTGGCGGTCTCCACGTGCAGCCAGAAGGAGAGCGAGGCCCGCGAGCAGCCGGTGGGGATGGTGACGGTCTGCCAGAGGCTGTCGGTGGCGGCCTGGCCGTAGCCGTCCAACCAGGTGTCCCAGCCGCCGCCGTGGCTGGGCTGGGCGGACATCGCGTTGTTGAGCACGCCCGGGGTGCTCTTCCAGGGTGCCATGTCCGTGCCGGCCTCGAAGCCCGGGTTGCCGAGCAACTGGCTGTCGGTGCAGGGGGTGGTGGCGCTGTTGACGGTCCAGCTGAAGGTGGCGGTGCCGCTGGCGCCGGCCCCGTCGGTGGCGGTGACGGTCACCTGGGTGGTGCCGGCGGTGGTCGGGGTGCCGGAGATCAGGCCGGTGTCGGAGATCGACAGGCCGGCCGGCAGGCCGCTCGCCCGGTAGGTGACGGTCTGCGCGCTGTCGGAGTCCACCGCGGTGATCTGGAGCGAGGCGGCGGTGCCGGTGGTGGTGACCTGGTTGCCCGGGTTGGTCACGGTCACGCCCTGGCCGGGCGGGGTGCTGCCCCCGCCGCCCGTGCCGCCGCCGCCCGTGGTGCCCCCGCCACCGGGGTTCCCACTGCCGGGGTTCCCGCCGCCGGTGGTGCCCCCGCCGCCGCCCGTCGTGCCGCCGCCGGAGGAGGCGGCGGCCGTGAAGGCGGCGGTGCCGTTGGGCGTGCCGAGCCCGGTCGGGCCGTCGTAGCCGGTGCCGGCGGTGCACAGGTAGCTCGGTGTGCAGGAGGCGGTGGCGCCGGAGGTGACGTCGTTGAGCGCGTCGGTGTGCGCGTACGGGTAGGCGGCCGGGGTGGTGCCGGCGGCCGGCGGGCCGGCCAGGGCGTAGGTGGCAGCGATGATCGGGGCGGCGGCCGAGGTGCCGCCGATCACGTTCCAGCCGCCGTTGCCGTTGGAGGTGTCGTAGGTGGCGACCCCGGTGGCCGGGTCCGCGACGGCGGACACGTCGGCGACGGTGCGCTTGCCGCAGCCCTTGTCCTGCTGCCAGCCGGGCTTGGGGTCGTAGCCGGAACACCCCGAGCCGGCACCCTCGGTGGGCGAGGTGGCCCAGGTGGACTCGGTCCAGCCGCGCGCGTTGTTCGCCTTGGTCAGCGCGGTGCCGCCGACCGCGGTGACGTACTGGGAGGCGGCCGGGTACTCGACGCCGAAGCCGGAGTCACCGGAGGAGGCGGTGATCGCCACCCCGGGGTGGTTGTAGAACCGGGCGTCCTCGCTGGTCTCGTCGGGCGACTCGGGCCCGCCGTAGCTGTTGGAGACGAACTTGGCGCCCAGCTTGACGGCCGCGTTCACCGCGGTGCCCAGGTCCTCCCCGCTCTCGGTGTTGGCCTCCACCAGCAGGATGCGGCAGTTGGGGCAGACGGCCGAGACCATGTCGATGTCCAGCGACTCCTCGCCGGTCCAGTCGTCGTTGGCCGGGGCGGGCTGCGGCAGGCCGGCGGTCTGGCCGTCCTGGTCGACCTTGGTGAAGCAGCCGTCCGCCGAGGTGCAGGCGGGCAGGTTGAACTGGCTCCGGTAGACGCCGAGATCGCTCTCGGCGGTGGGGTCGTCGTAGGCGTCGACGATGGCCACCGTCTGCCCCTTGCCGCCGGCCGCGGCGGCCGAGGCCAGGTTGTAGGCGGACTGCAGGTCCGCGGGCCCGTAACCGCCGACGTCGGCGGCGGCCCGGGTGGCGCCGGGGCGGGCCGCCTGCGGCTTGACGTCGGTGCGGACCAGGGCGTTGCACGCGTAGTGGCCGGGTGAGGCGGGCGGACAGGCCTCGCGGTAGTGCTCGGCGGCGGCGCTGTCCCGGTGCATGGTCACCCCGGGGGCGACCGCCGCGTTGGCGTTGAGCGCGATGACGCCGCCGGCGATCACGGCGGCTATCGAGGAGCCCACCGCGGCCACGCGGACCCGGCGTCGGAGGGAGGACCGCCGGTGGGAGCGCCTGCTGGGCGGCGTCTGAGCGTGTGACAAAACGTTTCTCCTGTGGGAGGGCGGTGAGGGAGTGGGGTGATCCGGGTTCCGTTGATCACCGGTCACGTGGCCCGATCCTAGGCAGGACGAAACGCGCGAACGTGATAAAGCGGACTTCCACAGAGAGCCCTAAGGAAGCGCTCATCTGACCCTTCGACTGACGCTGCCGGCTGTCCGGCCCCGCTCGCGGCGAGCAGGCTTGTGCAGCCATTTTGAACGCGTTCAATAGTGTGGCGTAGGGTGGCCGCAGACATCGAGAGGGGGAGTCCGATGAAGATCGTGATACCGGGTGGGACCGGCCGCCTGGGCACCGTCCTGAACCGCGAGCTGACCGCGGCGGGCCACGAGGTCGTGGTGCTGACCAGGAACCCGCGGCGCGAGCGCGAGATCCGCTGGGACGGGCGGACCCCGGGCCCGTGGACCGAGGCGATCGACGGCAGCGACGCGGTGGTGAACCTGGCCGGGCGGAGCGTCAGCTGCCGCTACACCGCGGCCAACCTGCGCGCCATGATGGACTCGCGGGTGGACTCCGCCCGGGTGGTGGGGGAGGCGATCGCGGCTGCCCGCCGACCGCCCCGGGTGTGGCTGCAGATGAGCACCGCCACCGTCTACGCCCACCGCTTCGACGCCGCCAACGACGAGCGGACCGGCGTGCTCGGCGGCGCCGAACCCGACGTGCCGGGCTACTGGGGCTACAGCGTCGAGATCGCCAAGGCCTGGGAACTGGCCATGGACCGGGCGGCGACCCCGCACACCCGCGAGGTCGCGCTGCGCACGGCCATGGTGATGAGCCCGGAGCGCGGCGGCACCTTCGACGTGCTGTCCGCCCTGGTGCGCCTCGGGCTCGGCGGCCCGGTCGCGGGCGGCGCCCAGTACGTCTCCTGGATGCACGAACGGGACTTCGTCCGCGCCGTCGAGTTCCTGATCGACCGGGCGGACCTGGCCGGCCCGGTCAACCTGGCCGCTCCCGAACCCCTGCCGCACCGCGCGCTGATGCGGGGCCTGCGTGCCGCCTGGGGCGTCCCCGTGGGGCTGCCCGCCACCCGGTGGATGGCCGAACTGGGCGCGTTCGCGTTGCGGTCGGACACCGAACTGCTGCTGAAGAGCCGTCGGGTGGTCCCGGGCCGGCTGGTCGAGGCGGGCTTCGCGTTCGCGTACCCGCGCTGGCCGCAGGCGGCGGCGGACCTGGTGCGGTGCAGCCGCGCGGATGGTGGTGTGCTGCGCCGTGCCGGCCGGGAGGCGGCGGGCCGGGCCGGCGCGGGCCGTGCCTGACTCCGCCGGTGCTGCCGGTACCCGGGTGCCTGGGTGCCCCAGCGCCCGCCGTCCGCCGCAGGTGGCCGGGCCCGCCGGCGTGCGGTGTGGTTCGCGGCCCGGACGCGTCCGTGACGGTATGACAGGTGCCATGCGTCGAGTGTGGACCCGCGCCCGCGGGACCGAGGATCCCGATCGAGCGCGCGCCGCCCGGCCCGCCCGAGCCCCCGGTGCTCGTCCTGCCCCGCGCGGCGGCCCCGGCCCCACCCCCGGCGCGACCGGTCGACCGCCACGGGTGTCGGCCGAGCTGCGCGCCCTGGCCGGCCAGGCCGACCGCGCACATCGGCGGCTGAGCCTGCTCTACGGGGCGAGCGTCGGCATCGGCACCACCCTGGACATCGAGCAGACCGCGATCGAGCTCACCCTGGTGACCGTGCCCGGCTTCGCCGACTACGCCACCGTCGACCTGGCCGACCCGGTGCTCGTCGGCCAGGAGCCGCCGCCGCTGACCGCCGGTGCGCCCGTCGAGCTGCGCCGGGTCGCCTTCACCGGGGCGCGCGACGACTCCCCGCTCTACCGCCCCGGCGAGCTGATCACCTTCCCGGCCCCGTCCCCGCAGGCGGTCGGGTTCGTCAGCGGGCGGCCGGTGCTGGTCGCCGACCTGGCCGCGGAGACCGGCTGGCGCACCCAGCGGCGCACCCCGGCGACCCTGGCGTTCGGGTTCGTCTCCCTGATCACGGTGCCGCTGACCGCCCGCGGCGTGCTGCTGGGCATCGCCAACCTCTGGCGGCTGCGGGAGAGCGGGCCGTTCGAGCCGGACGACCTCTCGGTCGCCGAGGAGTTGGCCGGGCGGGCGGCGGTCTGCATCGACAACGCCCGCCGCTTCACCCGGGAGCACGCCATGCTGATGGCCCTGCAGCACAGCCTGCTGCCGCGCCGGCTGCCCGAGCAGAGCGCCGTCGAGCTGGCCCACCGCTACCGTCCGGCCGCCGCCGGGGTGCGCGGCGACTGGTTCGACGTGATCCCGCTGCCCGGGGCCCGGGTCGCGCTGGTGGTGGGCGACGTGGTGGGTCACGGCCTGCACGCCGCCGCCACCATGGGGCGGCTGCGCACGGCCGTGCAGAACTTCGCCGCCCTCGACCTGCCGCCGGACGAACTCCTCGGGCACCTGGACGAGTTGGTGGCGTACCTGGACCAGGAGGCCGACACCCGCCACGGGGCCGACGGCCGTGCGGGCGCCGACGGCCATGGCGGGGCCGACCGTCGTCAGGGCGCCGACGGCCTCGACGACCGTGACGCAGCGGACGTCCCGCTGCCGATCAGTGGTGCCGGCTGCCTGTACGCGGTCTACGACCCGACCACCGGCACCGCCACCCTGGCCCGGGCCGGCCACCCGCTGCCCGTCCTGGTCCACCCGGTCGGCACCGTGGAGTTCCTCGACCTGCCGGCCGGTCCGCCGCTGGGCCTGGGCGGCCTGCCGTTCCAGGCGCTGGAGGTCCGCCTGCCGCCGGGCAGCAGCCTGGTCATGTACACCGACGGCCTGGTCGAGGACGCCGACCACGCCATCGGCAGTGGCCTCGACGTGCTCTCCGCCGTGCTCGCCCACCCCGACCGCAGCCCGCAGGAGATCTGCGACGCCCTGCTGCGCGAACTCGCCGGCGACCGGGCGGGTGACGACATCGCGCTGCTGGTGGCCCGCACCCGGCTGCTGCCCGCCGACCGGATCGCGGAGTGGGACGTGCCGGCTGACCCCATCGCGGTCGCCCACGTCCGGGCCGCCGCCACCGCCCAGTTGACCCGCTGGGGCCTGGGCGAGGCGGTGTTCACCACCGAACTGGTGCTCAGCGAACTGGTGACCAACGCGATCCGCTACGGCCGCCCGCCGATCCGGCTCCGCCTGATCCACGACTCCTCGCTGATCTGCGAGGTCGCCGACGCCGCCAGCACCGCCCCGCACCTGCGGTACGCGGCGGAGGAGGACGAAGGCGGCCGCGGCCTCTTCCTGGTGGCCCGACTCACCCACCGCTGGGGCACCCGCTACACGCCGCGCGGCAAGGTCATCTGGGCGGAGCAGACCCTCGCCGGGCCGGCGCCGCAGTCGAGCGCGGGTCGGGGCAGCATCGGGTGATCGAGGGCACGTGCGGGTGGCTCTGGACTTACTAGGACGTCCAACTATATGGTCGTGACAGGTCCGCGGTGTCAGGGAAGCCGGTGTGAGTCCGGCACGGTCCCGCCACTGTGACCGGGGAGTGCGTCCTCGCAGGAGTCATGGCCACTGGCAGCCAGCCGGGAAGGCCCGAGGGCGGGCGTCGATCCGGGAGTCAGGATACCGGCCGCGGATGGTTCGTGTTTTCCACGAGGATGGAGACGACACGCATGACTCAGGGCCGTTCGCTGTCTGCCGCCCCTGGCTGTCCTGTGCCGACCGACCGGGCCCACCTGGCCTGACGGTCCGTCAACTCTGCTGCTGACTGCTGCCCTGGTGCGCCACCGTGCGCCGGGTGGTCGGCGGTGCTCTCCACTCCTCCTCTCCCACCCATGACGAGAGAAGGAACCGATGGTCCGAGAACTCACCCACTTCGTCGCCGGCAAGCGGCTCCCCGGCGCCTCCGGGCGCTTCGGCGACGTGTACGACCCCAACACCGGGCAGGTGCAGGCCCGGGTGCCGCTGGCGAGCCGCGCCGAGGTCGAGGCAGTGATCGCCGACGCCGAGCAGGCCCAGCAGGGCTGGGCGGCCTGGAACCCGCAGCGCCGGGCCCGGGTGCTGCTGCGCTTCCTGCAGCTGGTCGACCAGGAGAAGGACGAGCTGGCCCGGTTGCTCTCCGCCGAGCACGGCAAGACCGTCGCCGACGCGCACGGCGACATCCAGCGCGGGCTGGAGGTGGTGGAGTTCGCCGCCGGGATCCCACACCTGCTGAAGGGCGAGTTCACCGACAACGCCGGCACCGGCATCGACGTGTACTCGATGCGCCAGCCGCTCGGCGTGGTGGCGGGCATCACCCCGTTCAACTTCCCGGCGATGATCCCGCTCTGGAAGGCGGCCCCCGCGCTGGCCTGCGGCAACGCGTTCGTCCTCAAGCCCTCCGAGCGGGACCCCTCGGTGCCGCTGCGACTCGCCGAGCTCTTCCTCGAGGCGGGCCTGCCGGCGGGCGTGCTCAACGTGGTGAACGGCGACAAGGAAGCGGTGGACACGCTGCTGGAGGACCCGCGGGTCCAGGCGATCGGGTTCGTCGGCTCCACGCCGATCGCCCAGTACGTCTACGCCACGGCCGCCGCCCACGGCAAGCGGGCGCAGTGCTTCGGCGGCGCCAAGAACCACATGATCGTGATGCCGGACGCCGACCTCGACCAGGCGGCCGACGCGCTGATCGGCGCCGGGTACGGATCGGCGGGCGAGCGGTGCATGGCGATCTCGGTCGCCGTGCCGGTGGGGGAGCAGACCGCCGACGCGCTGGTGGCGAAGCTGACCGAGCGGATCGCCGCGCTGAAGGTCGGCCGCTCGGACGACCCGGCGGCGGACTTCGGCCCGCTGGTCACCCGCGAGGCGCGCGACCGGGTCCGCGACTACATCGACCACGGCGTCCGGGAGGGTGCCGAACTCGTCGTCGACGGACGGGGCTTCCAGCTGGCCGGTCACGAGGACGGCTACTTCCTCGGTGCCTCGCTCTTCGACCGGGTGACCCCGGACATGCGGATCTACCGGGAGGAGATCTTCGGTCCGGTGCTCACCGTGGTCCGCGCCGCCGACTACGAGGAGGCGCTGCGCCTGCCCAGCGAGCACGAGTACGGCAACGGCGTGGCGATCTACACCCGGGACGGCGACACCGCCCGCGACTTCGCCCGCCGGGTGAACACCGGGATGATCGGCGTCAACGTGCCGATCCCGGTGCCGATCGCGTACCACACCTTCGGCGGCTGGAAGCGCTCGATGTTCGGCGACCTCAACCAGCACGGTCCGGACTCGATCCGCTTCTACACCCGCACCCGCACCATCACCTCGCGCTGGCCCTCGGGGGTCAAGGAGGGCGCGAGCTTCACCATCCCCACGATGGAGTGAGTCCCGTGCACGATCTGACGCAGGATCAACTCGCCATCAGCGAGACCACCCGCGCCTTCGCCGACGAGTACCTGGCGCCGAACGCGGTCACGTGGGACCGGGAGAAGCACTTTCCGGTGGACGTGCTGCGCAAGGCGGCGCAGGTCGGTCTGGGCGGCGTCTACGTCCGCGAGGACGTCGGCGGCTCCGAACTGGGCCGGCTCGACGGCGTGGTGGCCTTCGAGGCGCTGGCCACCGGCTGCCCCTCGATCGCGGCCTACCTGTCCATCCACAACATGGTCGGCTGGATGATCGACCGCCACGGCACCGAGGAGCAGCGCTCGCGCTGGCTGCCCGCGCTCTGCTCGGCCGAGCACCTGGGCAGCTACTGCCTGACCGAGCCGGGCGCCGGATCGGACGCCGCCGCGCTCGCCACCCGGGCCACCCGGGACGGCGACCACTGGGTGCTGGACGGCGTCAAGCAGTTCATCTCCGGTGCGGGCGCCGCCCAGGTGTACCTGGTCATGGCCCGCACCGGCGGCCCCGGCCCCAAGGGGATCTCCGCCTTCCTGGTCGACCGCGACGATGCGGGCCTCTCCTTCGGCGCCAACGAACAGAAGATGGGCTGGAACGCCCAGCCCACCCGGCAGGTGCTGCTGGACGGGGTCCGGCTGCCCGCCGACCGGCTGCTCGGGGCGGAGGGCGACGGCTTCCGGATCGCCATGGCCGGCCTGAACGGCGGCCGGCTCGGGATCGCCGCCTGCTCGCTCGGCGGCGCCCAGAGCGCCCTGGAGCGCACCACCGCCTACCTCGCCGAGCGCGAGGCCTTCGGGGCCCGGTTGCTGCACTCCCAGGCGATCCAGTTCCGACTGGCCGACATGGCCACCGAGTTGGAGGCCGCACGGGCCCTGCTCTGGCGCGCCGCGGCAGCGCTCGACCGCGGTGACCCGCGGGCCCCGCAGCTCTGTGCGATGGCCAAGCGGCACGCCACCGACACCGGCTTCGCCGTCGCCGACCAGGCCCTGCAACTGCACGGCGGCTACGGCTACCTGGCCGAGTACGGCATCGAGAAGATCGTCCGCGACCTGCGGGTGCACCAGATCCTGGAAGGAACCAACGAGATCATGCGCGTCATCGTCGCCCGCGGACTGATCGGAGCCGCCTGATGACCGACGACGTCCTCATCGAGCGCGACGGCCACCTCGGGCGGATCGTCCTCAACCGGCCCAAGGCGCTCAACGCCCTCACCCACGCCATGGTGCTGCGCATCGCCGCCGCACTGGACGCCTGGGAGCAGGACGACACCGTGGCCACCGTCGTCATCACCGGCGCCGGCGAGCGCGGGCTGTGCGCCGGCGGCGACATCGTCGCCATCCACCAGGCCGCCACCGGCGGGGACCCGGCCGCCGCCGAGGAGTTCTGGCGCGACGAGTACCACCTCAACGCCCGGATCGCCCGCTACCCCAAGCCCTACGTCGCGGTGATGGACGGCATCGTGATGGGCGGCGGGGTCGGCGTCTCGGCGCACGGCAGCGTCCGGATCGTCACCGAGCGCACCAGGATCGCCATGCCGGAGACCGGCATCGGCTTCGTCCCCGACGTCGGTGGCACCTACCTGCTCGCCCTGGCCCCCGGTGAACTCGGCACCCACCTGGCCCTCACCGCCGGCTCGGTCGGTGCGGGCGACGCCCTGCTCTGCGGCCTGGCCGACCACTTCGTCCCCGCCGACCGCCTCCCCGCCCTGCTGACCGACCTGGCCGGGCTCACCGTCCACGAAGCCCTCGCCCGCCACGTCGCCCCAGCCCCGCCCGCACCGCTCGCCGAGCAGCGGGCCTGGCTCGACGAGTGCTACGCCGCCGACACCGTCGAGACGATCCTGGCCCGCCTGCTGGCCTGCGGCGAGACGACCGCCAAGAAGGCGGCCGAGCGGATCACCGCCAACTCGCCCACCGCCGTCAAGGTCGCGCTGACCGCGCTGCGCCGGGCCCGGGCGCTCGGCCCGCTGGAGGCGGTGCTCGACCAGGAGTTCCGCACCTCCTGCGCCGCGCTCGCCACGCCGGACCTGGCGGAGGGCATCCGGGCCCAGGTCATCGACAAGGACCGCAACCCCCGCTGGCAGCCGGCCGCCCTGGCCGACGTCACCGCTGACGAGGTCGCGCGACACTTCGCCCCGCTGGGCGAGCGCGAACTCGGCCTCTGTCCCGCCGCACCCCTGGAGCGCTGGTGAGCCGCACGATCGGATTCGTCGGACTGGGCAACATGGGCGGCCCGATGGCCGCCAACCTGGTCAAGGCCGGGCACCGGGTGACCGGCTACGACCTGGCGCCGCAGGCCCGCGAGCGGGCGGCCGCCGCCGGGGTGGCGATCGCCGCCTCGGCCGTGGCGGCGGTCGCCGGGGCCGAGGTGGTGATCACCATGCTGCCGGCCGGGCGGCACGTGCTGGAGACCTACGACGTGCTGACCGCCGCCGCGCGCGGAGCGCTCTTCGTGGACTGCTCCACGATCGCCGTCGGGGACGCGCGGATCGCCGCCGACCTGGCCCGCACGGCCGGGCACCGGGCCGTCGACGCCCCGGTCTCCGGGGGCGTGGCCGGCGCCGAGGCCGCCGGCCTCACCTTCATGGTCGGCGCGGCGGACGGCGACTTCGCCGAGGTCGAGCCGCTGCTGGCCGCGATGGGCCGCCGGGTCGTGCACTGCGGCGGGTCCGGGGCCGGACAGGCCGCGAAGATCTGCAACAACATGATCCTCGGCATCTCGATGATCGCGGTGAGCGAGGCCTTCGTGCTGGGCGAGAGCCTCGGGCTGAGCAACCAGGCGCTGTTCGACGTGGCCGCCAACGCCTCCGGGCAGTGCTGGGCGCTGACCAGCAACTGCCCGGTCCCCGGCCCGGTTCCGGCCAGCCCCGCCAACCACGACTACCGGGCCGGCTTCGCCGCCGCCCTGATGGCCAAGGACCTGGGCCTGGCCGCCGACGCCGCCACCGCCACCGCCGTCCCGGCCGAACTCGGCCGCCGGGCCGCCGAGCTGTACGCCGCCTTCGCCGCGGGCGAGGGCGCCGGGCTCGACTTCTCGGCCATCATCAACACCCTGCGGAAGGACCAGGCATGACCTACGAGACGATCCGCGTCGAGCGCCGCGAGCGGGTGGGGCTGATCACGCTCGACCGCCCGAAGGCCCTGAACGCCCTCAACACCCAGCTGATGAACGAGGTCGTCGCGGCCGCCGAGGAGTTCGACCGGGATCCGGTGATCGGCGCGCTGGTGGTCACCGGCTCCGAGAAGGCCTTCGCCGCGGGCGCCGACATCAAGGAGATGCAGTCCCTCGGCTTCGTCGACGCCTACCTCGGCGACTGGTTCGCCGCCTGGGACCGGTTCGGCGCGCTGCGCAAGCCGGTCGTCGCGGCGGTGGCCGGCTACGCGCTCGGCGGCGGCTGCGAGCTGGCGATGCTCTGCGACGTGCTGCTGGCCGCGGACACCGCGAAGTTCGGCCAGCCGGAGATCAAGCTCGGGGTGATCCCCGGGATCGGCGGCTCGCAGCGGCTGACCCGGGCGATCGGCAAGGCCAAGGCGATGGAGCTGTGCCTGACCGGCCGGATGATGGACGCCGAGGAGGCCGAGCGGGCCGGCCTGGTCTCCCGGATCGTCCCTGCGGCCGAGCTGGTCGAGGAGGCGCTGGCGGTGGCCGGGACGATCGCCGCGATGTCCACCCCGGCGGCGATCATGATGAAGGAGAGCGTCAACCGCGCCTTCGAGACCACCCTCGCCGAGGGTGTCCGCTTCGAGCGCCGGCTCTTCCACGCCACCTTCGCCACCGCCGACCAGAAGGAGGGCATGGCCGCGTTCACCGAGAAGCGCGCGCCGAAGTTCCAGGACCGCTGACTGCTGACCGCCGCGGCCGTCCGCCGCCGGGTGCCCCCGCGCACCCGGCGGCGTCTCAATCCGTGGACGGTCCCCGGACGGCGGTGTCCCGGACGCCCGATTGCGTCTAGGCTGGCCGGGCAGCTGGTTCGCCCTGTCCGCCAGACAGGAGCGTCGTAAGAGGGAACCCGGTGACGCCTTTCAAACGGCCAGTCCGGGACTGCCCCGCAGCGGTGAGTGGGAACGACCGCCGTCATACGCACTGGGTCCGGGAGCCGGGTCTGGGAAGCGACGGCCAGTAGGTGACCGCCCTGAACCAGGGTGGCCGCGCCCGCGAGTCCGAAGACCTGCCCGTTGCCCGCACGCGACCGTTCGCGCGCGGAGTCCCGGTGACCTCGTGGGCGGGTCGGTGGAGCCAGCAGGCGGAGCGGCAGCTGCCCCCGCCCGGTTCGTCACCCCTTCGCGCCCTCGTCCCGTCCCCGGGTACTTGAGGATCCAGACTCGCGAAGGAGAGTCCCTTGACCACGAAGTCCGCAGCCGCGGCCACCCGGGGCACCGTCCACGGCTACCCCCGCCAGGGCCAGGGCCGGGAGTTGAAGAAGGCGATCGAGGGCTACTGGAAGGGCACGGTCACCGCCGAGGCCCTGCAGAGCACCGCCGCCGGGCTGCGCCGCGAGCGGTGGCAGCAGCTCGCCGACGCCGGCATCGACGAGGTCCCCACCGGTGACTTCTCGCTCTACGACCACGTGCTCGACACCTCCGTCGCGCTCGGCGCCATCCCGGCCCGTCACCGGGCCGCCGTCGCGGCCGACCCGCTCGACCGGTACTTCGCGATGGCCCGCGGTACCCAGCAGGTCGCGCCACTCGAGATGACCAAGTGGTTCGACACCAACTACCACTACCTGGTCCCCGAACTCGGCCCCGGCACCGTCTTCGCCGCCGACTCCGGCAAGCAGGTCGCGGAACTGCGCGAGGCGCTGGCCCTGGGGCACGCCGCCCGTCCGGTGCTGCTCGGCCCGGTCACCTTCCTGCTGCTGGCCAAGCCCGCCCCGGGTGTCGCGGCCGCCTTCCAGCCGCTCACCCTGCTGGACCGGCTGCTGCCCGTCTACGCCGAGCTCCTCGCCGATCTGCGGGCGGCGGGTGCCGACTGGGTGCAGTTGGACGAGCCCGCGCTGGTCCAGGACCGCACCCCCGCGGAGCTGAACGCCGCGGCCCGCGCCTACCGCGAGCTCGGTGCGCTGACCGATCGTCCCAAGCTGCTGGTCGCCTCCTACTTCGACCGGCTTGGCGAGGCGCTGCCGGTCCTGGCCAAGGCGCCGATCGAGGGCCTGGCCCTCGACTTCACCGGCCCGGCCGCCGGCAACCTGGCCGACCTCGCCGCCGTCGGTGGCCTGCCCGGCAAGCGGCTGGTCGCCGGCGTGATCGACGGGCGCAACGTCTGGATCAACGACCTGGGGAAGTCGCTGGCCACCCTGGCCACCCTGCTCGGCCTGGCCGACCGGGTCGACGTCGCCCCCTCCTGCTCGCTGCTGCACGTCCCGCTCGACGCCACCGCCGAGCGCGACCTGGACCCGCAGCTCGCCCGCTGGCTCGCCTTCGCCCGCCAGAAGGCGGGGGAGACCGCGCTGCTGGCCCGCGCGCTGCGCGAGGGAACCGGCGCGGTGACCGCCGAACTCGCCGCCAACCGCGCCGACCTGGCCTCCCGTGCCGCCTCGCCGATCACCCGTGACCCGGCGGTGCGGGCCCGTACCGCAGCCGTCACCGAGGCCGACGGGCGCCGCCCGCAGGCGTACCCCGAGCGGGCCGAGGCCCAGCGGGCCCGGCTCGGCCTTCCGCTGCTGCCCACCACCACGATCGGCTCCTTCCCGCAGACCACGGAACTGCGCACCGCCCGCGCCGACCTGACGGCAGGACGGATCGATGCCACCGGCTACCGCGAGCGCATCGAGGCCGAGGTGCGCGAGGTGATCGCCTACCAGGAGAAGGCCGGCCTGGACGTGCTGGTGCACGGCGAGCCCGAACGCAACGACATGGTCCAGTACTTCGCCGAGCAGCTCACCGGTTACCTGGCGACCCGGCACGGCTGGGTGCAGTCCTACGGCACCCGCTACGTGCGCCCACCGGTGCTGGCCGGCGACATCTCCCGCCCGCACCCGATGACCGTCGACTGGTACGGCTACGCCCAGGGACTGACGGACCGTCCGGTGAAGGGCATGCTCACCGGCCCGGTCACCATGCTCGCCTGGTCCTTCGTCCGCGACGACCAGCCGCTCGCCGAGACCGCCCGCCAGGTCGCCCTCGCCCTGCGCGAGGAGGTCGTGGACCTGGAGGCCGCCGGCGCCGCCGTGATCCAGGTCGACGAGCCCGCCCTGCGCGAGACCCTGCCGCTGCGCGCGGCCGACCGCCCCGGTTACCTGGCCTGGGCCACCGAGGCCTTCCGGCTCGCCACCTCGGGTGTGCGCGCCGACACCCAGATCCACACCCACATGTGCTACGCCGAGTTCGGTGACATCCTCACCGCCATCGACGAGTTGGACGCCGACGTGATCTCCCTGGAGGCGGCCCGCTCGCACATGGAGGTCGCCGACGAGCTGGCCGGAGCCGGCTACCCGCGCGAGGTGGGCCCGGGCGTCTGGGACATCCACTCGCCCCGGGTCCCCAGCACCGAGGAAGCGGTCGAGCTGCTGCGGGCCGGTCTGCTGGCGATCCCCGCCGAGCGGCTCTGGGTCAACCCCGACTGCGGCCTGAAGACCCGCGGTTGGACCGAGACCCGCGCCTCGCTGGAGAACCTGGTCACCGCGGCCCGCCGGCTGCGGAGCGAACTCGCAGGCTGACCTGCCGGGGTGAGATAAAGGGGTGGGCACGGCGAAAAGTCGCCGTGCCCACCCTGGTGGCACTCCCTTGCCCGAGGACCTCGCCGGTGAGGGCGGCCACCCCACACACCCATGGGGGGACAGATGAGCAGGAGTCCAGCGCCGCGCCGGCTCCGGGTCAACGGGGAGGTCCTGGTCCTCCTCCCGGAGAAGGAGTACGAGAGCCTGCTGGCCACCCGCCGGCAGGTCGGTGCCGGTAGCGCCCGGATGCGGGCGCTCCAGCAGGCGCTCACCGACGCGCTGGCCCGGCTGGCCGCGTCCGAGGGCGGCGGGCGGGCGGCGGGCGAGGAGGCGACCTGACCGCTGCGGGACGTCGTCCGCCACGCGGTGCGGGCCGGGCCGTTCCCGGCCCGCACCTGCCTCAGCAGACCTGGGAGAGCCCGAGGTTCTGGTGGATCTCGCTGGTGACCGTCGAGAAGTTCATGGTCATGAAGTGCAGGCCGGGAGCTCCCTCGGCGAGCAGCCGTCGGCACATCTCGGTGGCGTGCTCGATTCCGATGGAACGGACCGCGGCGGGGTCGTCCTGGTGGTCGGTCATTCGGGAGGAAAGAGGTGCGGGAATGACGGCCGTGCTGAGCGTCGGGATACGAAGGAGTGACCGGATGCTGGTCACCGGCATGATCTCCGGAATGATGGGGAGGTCGCAGCGCGCGGCCTGGAGACGGTCGCGGAATCGAAGGTAGCTGTCGACCTCGAAAAACATCTGGGTGATGGCGTAGTCAGCGCCGGCGCGGCACTTCTCGATGAAGTGGCGGATCTCGGAATTCCAGTCGGGTGACCTCGGGTGCATTTCGGGAAAGGCGGCCACGCCGACGCAGAAGTCACCGGACTCCTTGATCAGCCGAACCAGGTCGGCGGCGTACTCCACCCCCTCCGGGTGGCGGTTCCAGCTGCCCAGTGGGTCGCCCGGCGGGTCGCCGCGCAGCGCCAGGATGTTTCGTACCCCCTGGTCCGCGTAGTGCCCGAGGATGTTGCGGAGTTCGGCGACGCTGTGGTCGACCGCCGTCAGGTGGGCGGCCGGAGTGAGCGTCGTCTCCGCTGCGATGCGGCCGGTGACGTTGACCGTCCGTTCCCGGGTCGATCCGCCGGCGCCGTAGGTCACCGAGACGAAGGTCGGCGACAGCGCTTCCAGCCGGCGGATCGCATTCCACAGGCCGGCCTCCGCCGCGGCGCTCCGGGGCGGCATGAACTCGAACGAATAGGAACGCTTTCCGGTGGCAAGGAGATCACGGACGGAGGCCGCCCGGTCGGTGCGCATGGAGGGGGTTCCGAGTGTCATGGCAGGAGGGTATCCAGCGGACGGAAAGACGTCTTCAGGAGTCCACCCTGTGATACGGAACCGTCCTCCGGAGATTTCAGGAACGTGGATCGGAGGAGCGCGGTGAGGCCGCACAATGGAGACGTGCAAACATATTCGTACAGGCTTCCGGGCCTTCCTGACTGGGGTCGGTGCGCGGTGATGGGAATCCTCAACGTCACCCCCGACTCGTTCTCGGACGGCGGCCGCTGGCTGGATCCGGGCCGGGCCGTGGCGCACGGTGTCGCGCTGGCCTCCCAGGGGGCCGACATCGTGGACGTGGGTGGCGAGTCGACCCGCCCCGGTGCGCGTCGGGTGCCGGTCGAGGAGGAACTCGCGCGGGTGCTCCCGGTGGTGCGCGGCCTCGCCCGGCAGGGCGTCCTGGTCAGCATCGACACCATGCGCGCGTCCGTCGCCGAGGCGGCCGTGGACGCCGGGGCCCGGATCGTCAACGATGTCAGCGGCGGTCGGGCGGACGGCGCGATGGCGAAGACGGTCGCCCGGGCCGGCGTGCCCTTCGTCGTCATGCACTGGCGGGGGCAGTCCCGGGGCATGGACGACCTGGCCTGCTACCAGGACGTGGTCACCGAGGTGGTCGGCGAGGTCGAGCGCCAGCTGGACGCGGTGGTGTCGGCCGGTGTCGACCCGTCACAGGTGATCGTGGACCCGGGCCTCGGCTTCGCCAAGGGCCGCCGCGAGGACTGGGCGTTGCTCGCGGCCCTGGAGGCCTGGGCCGCGCTCGACCGTCCGCTCCTGGTGGCGCCGTCGCGCAAGCGCTTCCTCGGTGAGCTGCTGGCCGACCCGGCCACCGGTGAACCGCGCCCGGCCCGGGAGCGGGACCACGCGACTGCCGCGGCGGCCGTGCTGGCCGCCGCGCAGGGCGCCTGGGCGGTACGGGTCCACGAGGTGGGGGCCACGGCGGACGGCGTTCGGGTCGAGGCGGCCCTGCGGGCCCACGGGCGAGCGGCGGTCAGTGGTCGGGCGGCGGTCAGTGCTCGGTGCGCCGCAGCAGGTAGCTGTCCATGATCCAGCCCTTGCGCTCGCGGGCCTCCCGGCGCAGGTGCGCGATCCGCTCGGCGGTCTCCTCCAGCGGGCCGGCCGCCAGGATCTCGTCCGGGCTGCCGAGGTAGGCGCCGTAGTGGATGTGCACGCCCGCGGGGTCGATGGCGGTGAAGGCGTCCTGCCCGTCGAGCATCACCACGGTGTCCTCGGAGCCGGGTGGGAAGCCGTCGGCGGCCAGCCGGCGGGCGGTGGTGATGCGCAGCGGTCGGCCGACCCTGGTGAGGGTGCTGCGGTGCCGGGCGGCGAGGACCGAGATGCTGCTGATGCCCGGGACGACCTGGTAGTCGAAGGCGGTCGGGTCGGCGGCCAGCACCTCGTCGAGGACGGCGGTCACGCTGTCGTAGAGGCTCGGGTCGCCCCAGACGAGGAACGCGCCGGTCCCGTCCGGGCCCAGGTGCTCGGCCACCAGCCGGGTCACCAGCTCGGCCCGGCGCCGGCGCCAGTCGCGCACGGCGTCGGCGTACCCGGAAGCGGTGCGGTCGCGCTCGGCGTCGGGGACCTCGACGATCCGGTGGCCCGGCCGGGCATGTTCCTCGATCATCCGGCGGCGGAGCCGCATCAGGTCCTGGCGCTGCTCGTTCTTGTCGAGCAGGAAGAAGACGTCGGTGCGGGCGAAGGCCTTGACCGCCTGCAGGGTGAGGTGGTCCGGGTCGCCCGAGCCGATGCCGATGACGTTGATCTGGCGCATGTCGACGATTGTGCCCACTCGACCGCGGCGGCCGGGCACCGGGTGCTCCGGTGGCACGACCTGCGGATCTGTGACACCCACGGCAGCAGATCTGCGAATCCTGCGAACCGTCCCGCTGGTACCTTCGCAACCATCGGGGATCACTGAGGAAGGGTGCTCAGCACCATGGCACGTCCCGTCGGGCGGAAGATCTTCGCCCACGCCAAGCTGCGCCGGTTGCGCCGCGAGCACGGCCTGAACCAGGTGGAGCTCGCCCAGGAGCTGGGCATCTCGACCAGCTACCTCAACCAGCTCGAGCACAGCCAGCGTCCGCTCACCGCCGCCGTGCTGCTGCGGATCGCCGAGGTGTTCGGCGTCGACCCGGAGTTCTTCTCCGAGGCGGACGAGGAACGGCTGGCCACCGACCTGCGGGCGGCGCTCGCCGACGACGCGTGCGGCGGCACGGTGCCGGTGGAGGACGTCACGGAGGTGAGCCGGGACCACCCGGAGGTCGCCCGGGCCCTGATCGCCCTGCACCGCAGCTACCGGGAGGCCGCCGCCCGGGTCGCCGACCTCGGCGACCCGGCCGACGGTGTCGCCCTGCGACCGGCCGAACCCCACGACGAGGTGCGGGACTTCTTCTACGCGCACCACAACCACATCCCCGCCCTGGAGGAGCCGGCCGAGCGGACCGCGGCCACCCTCGCGGCGACCACGGCCGGTCGGACCGCGGCCGCCCTGGTCGCCCGTCTCGGTGAACGGCACGGGGTGCGGGTGCTGGACGCCGACCACCGGGAGCCGGGCGAGATGCGGCGCCACGACGTGGCGAGCGGCCTGCTGTGGCTCTCGCCCTGGCTCACCGACGGCCAGCGGGCCTTCCAACTCGCCACCCAGATCGCCCTGCTCGAACACCGTCCGCTGCTCGACGCACTCGTCGAAGCGGCGGCACCCGGCCTCACCTCGCCCCAGGCGGCGGACCTGGCGCGGATTGGGCTGGCGAACTACTTCGCCGGGGCGCTGCTGATGCCGTACACGGCGTTCCACGCAGCCGCCGAGGAGTTGCGCTACGACATCGACCTGCTCCGGACCCGCTTCGGCGTCGGCTTCGAGACGATCTGCCACCGGCTCAGCACCCTGCAGCGCACCGGCCGCCGCGGTGTCCCCTTCTCCTTCCTGCGCGCGGACCGGGCCGGCAACATCTCCAAGCGGCAGTCCGCGACCGACTTCCACTTCTCCCGTTTCGGCGGCACCTGCCCGCTGTGGACGGTCTACGAGGCGTTCTCCTCGCCCGGGCGCATCCTCACCCAGGTCGCCGAGATGCCCGACGGCAAGCGGTACTTCTGGATCGCCCGCACCGTCTCCCACGGGGGCTTCGGCCACCGCGCACCGCGCAGCGAGTTCGCGGTGGCGCTGGGGTGCGAGCTGCGCCATGCCCACCGCCTCGTCTACGCCGAGGGCATCACCCTCGACGCCCGGTCGGCGGCCACGCCCATCGGCGTGGGCTGCCGGCTCTGCGAGCGCACCGACTGCGCCCAGCGGGCCCGCCCGCCGGCCGGCGCCCGCCTGGTGGTGGACCCGGACCGGCGCACCCGGGTGCCCTACCCGGTCGCCCTCGACGGGCGCGCCGGGTGAGCCGAGCCGCCCTGTCCCCGACCGGACCGTCCCCGACCGACCCGGCCCGCCGGCCGGCTACCGGGCGGTGGCCGGCACCGGCCGCTGGCCCGGGCCGTCGTAGCAGGCCAGCGGTCGGATCAGCGCGTTGTGGGCGAGCTGTTCGGTGATGTGGGCCGTCCATCCGGTGATCCGGCTCAGCACGAAGAGCGGCGTGAAGGTCGGGGTGTCGAAACCCATCAGGTGGTAGGCCAGACCGGCCGGGTAGTCGAGGTTGGGGTGGATGCCCTTGCGCTCCACCATCGCCTCGCGCAGCGCGGTGTGCAAGGCGGCCAGCCGGGCCACCTCGGGCTCGGCGGTGCGGGCCACCAGCCGGTCGAGGGCGCCCTGCATGATCGGGACGCGGGAGTCGCCGTGCTTGTACACGCGGTGGCCGAAGCCCATGATCTTCCGCTGCCGCGCGAGTGCCCCGTCCAGCCACTCGGCGGCGCGGGCCGGGTCACCGATCTCGTCCAGCATGTGCATCACCGCCTCGTTGGCGCCGCCGTGCAGCGGGCCCTTGAGCGCGCCGATCGCCGCGGTGACGGCGCTGTAGAGGTCGGAGAGGGTGGAGGTGACGACCCGTGCGGTGAAGGTGGAGGCGTTGAAGCTGTGTTCGGCGTAGAGGACGAGGGAGATCTCGAAGCAGCGGACCACCTCGGGGGCGGGCACGGCACCGAAGCACATCTGGAAGAAGTTCTCCGCGTAGCCGAGCTCCGGGTCCGGTGCGATCGGGGCCAGACCCCGGCGGCGGCGCTGGTCGGCCGCGACGACGGTGGGCAGCTTCGCCAGCAGGGTGAGCGACTTGACCAGGTGGGAGCCCGGCCGGCCGTCGTCCTCGGTGGGGTCCTCGGCGCCGAAGAAGCTGACGGCGCAGCGCAGTACGTCCATCGGGTGGCAGGTCTCGGGCAGCCTGGCCAGCAGTTCGGCGGTGGTGCGGTCGAGCGGGCGCAGGGCGCGTTCGCGGGCCCGGAACTCGCGCAGCTGCGCGTCGTCGGGCAGGTCGCCGTGCCACAGCAGGTACGCGACCTCCTCGAAGGAGCGGTGGGCGGCCAGGTCCTGGACGGGGTAGCCGCGGTAGGTGAGGGAGTTGGTCTCCTGGATGACGGTGGAGATCTCGGTGGTGTCGACGACGACACCGGCGAGGCCGCGGTGGATCTCGGGTGCGGTGGTGGGCATGTGTGCCTCCGGTGCGTCAGGTGCCGGGTGGGAGGGTGAAGTCGAAGACGGCCGAGTCGAACGCGGCGTACTCCTGGTAGCCGAGGAGTTCGTAGAGCCGCGAACGGGTCTGCATCCGCGGGAGCAGGGACTCCTGGGTGCCCTCGGCGGCGAGGGTGCGCAGGCCGTCCTCGACCGCGCCCATGGCCAGGCGCAGCAGGGTGACCGGGTAGAGCGCGATGTCGTACCCGAGGTCCTGCAGGGTGCGGGTGTCGAGCAGTGGGCCCTTGCCGAACTCGGTCAGGTTGGCGAGTAGCGGCACCCCGGGCAGGGCCTTGCGGAAGGCGGCGAACTCGGCCTCGTCGGCGAGGGCTTCGGGGAAGAGTGCGTCGGCGCCGGCGTCCACGTACGCCTTCGCCCGGTCGATCGCCGCCGGCAGGCCTTCGACGGCGCGGGCGTCGGTGCGGGCCATGACGAGGAAGTCCGGGTCGCGCCGGGCGTCGACGGCGGCGCGCAGGCGCCGGGTCATCTCCTCGCGCGGCACGACCGCCTTGCCGTCGAGGTGGCCGCAGCGCTTGGGGTTGACCTGGTCCTCCAGGTGCAGGCCGGCCAGGCCGGCGTCCTCCATCAGCTGCACCGTGCGGGCGGCGTTCATCGGCTCGCCGAAGCCGGTGTCGGCGTCGACGAGGACGGGCAGGTCGGTGACCCGCGTGGTCTGCTGGGCCCGGGCCGCGATCTCGGTGGCGGTGGTCAGGCCGATGTCGGGCAGGCCCAGGTCGGCGGCGAGGACCGCACCGGAGAGGTAGGCGGCCTCGAAGCCGAGGTCCTGGATCAGCCGGGCGGAGAGCGGGTTGAGCGCGCCGGGCATGGTCAGCAGCCGCCCGCTCGCGAGCCGTTCGCGCAGCGCCCGGCGCCGCTGGGCCGGGGTGGTCCGGGTGTGCAGCATCAGAACAGGCCCTTCGGCAGGGTCGCGTCGAAGGCGCGCACGGCCTCGGGGTCGACGGTCGGGAAGAGCCCGTCCAGGTCCGTGGCGGTCAGGTCGGCGAGGTCCGCCGCCGTGGTCAGGAAACGGTCCTGCCCGGCGGGGGTGACGATGCCCTCGGTCAGGGTGCGGAACTTCCCCTCGTAGGCGGGCCGGTCGAACGGGCGGGCGCCGGCCGGGTGGGCGTCGGCGAGGGCGAGTTCGTCCTCGACGACCGAGCCGTCCGCCAGGGTGATCACCGCGCGTCCGCCGAAGGCCCGCCGATTTGGGTCGGGGTCGTGGTAGCGCCGGGTCCACTCCGGGTCCTCGACCGTGGTGACCTTCCGCCACAGCTCGACGGTCTCGGGGCGGGCGGCCCGCTCGGGGTCGTAGGAGCGCTCGTGGTGCCAGGCGCCGTCCTCCAGGGCGACCGCGAGGACGTAGGGCACCGAGTGGTCCAGGGTCTCGCGGCTCGCGGTCGGGTCGTACTTCTGCGGGTCGTTCGCCCCGGAGCCGATCACGTGGTGGGTGTGGTGACTGGTGTGCAGCACGACCGAGCGCACCCGGTCCAGCGGCCCGGTCTTCTCGCGCAGGCGGCGCGCCAGGTCGATGATCGCCTGGGCCTGGTACTCGGCGGAGTGCTCCTTGGTGTAGGTCTCCAGGATCGCCCGCCGCGGCTCCCCGGCCCCCGGCAGCAGCACGGTGTAGTCGGACGCGGGGCCGTCGAGCAGCCAGGCCAGGAACCCGTCCTCGCCCTCGTAGATCGGGGACGGAGAGCTCTCGCCGCGCATCGCCCGGTCCACCGCCTCGATCGCCGTCTTGCCGGCGAAGGCCGGGGCGAAGGCCTTCCAGCTGGAGATCTCGCCCTTGCGGGACTGCCGGGTCGCGGTGGTGGTGTGCACGGCCTGCTGCACCGCCTGGTACACCGTCGCCGTCGGCAGCCTCAGCAGCGCGCCGATGCCGCAGGCGGTGGCCGCGCTCAGGTGGGCGACGTGGTCGATCCGGTGCGCGTGCAGGCAGATGCCCTTGACCAGGGCGACGTGCACCTCGTAGGCGGCGACGATGCCGCGCAGCAGGTCGGCGCCGGTGCGCCCGGTGTGCTGGGCGACGGCGAGCAGGGGCGGGATGTTGTCGCCGGGGTGGGAGTAGTCGGCGGCGAGGTAGGTGTCGTGGAAGTCCAGCTCCCGCACGGCGGTGCCGTTGGCCCAGGCCGCCCACTCCGGCGAGACCCGGGCACCGCTGCCGAAGACCGAGGCGCCCGGCGCGGTGGCCGGATGGGCGGTCGCCTGGGCCCGTGCCACCGCGACCGGGCGGCGCAGCAGCGAGGCGACGGCCACCGACGCGTTGTCGATGACCCGGTTCACCGCCATGGCGGCGCCGGCGGCATCCGCCTCCTCGGTGCCGGTGGCCACGGCGGCGAGTTTCCAGGCGAGTTGCTCCTCGCGCGGCAGGCGGGCGGCACTGGGGTGGACGCGGACGTGGTGCTCGATCACGGGACTCCTCAGGGGCGTCGGACGACTCCGGGGGCATGCGTGATCGAGACTGCCCGCTGCGCCGCGGCGGGGCCAGCATGCCGGTCTGCGGAATCCGTCCACCGCTGAGCGGTGGATCCGCGGATCCTGCGAAGGACCGGGCCTGGGGCGGGAGCGGCTGACACGGCTGTGCCCCGGCCCTCCGCGACGGGAGCCGGGGCACAGCTGACTCGGGCCGGGTCAGGCACCCCGGTGGGCGTGGAAGCCACGGCCGCTCTTGCGGCCCAGCAGGCCGGCCTCGACCATCCGGGAGAGCAGCGGCGGGGGCGCGTACAGCGGCTCCTTGTACTCCTCGTACATCGAGGTGGCGATGGCCTCCACCGTGTCCAGGCCGATCAGGTCGGCGAGCTGCAGCGGGCCCATCGGGTGGGCGCAGCCGTGCACCATCCCCGCGTCGATGTCCTCCGCGGTGGCGTGGCCGGCCTCGGCCAGCCGGATCGCCGACAGCAGGTAGGGCACCAGCAGCGCGTTGACGACGAAGCCGGCCCGGTCCCGGGAGCGGATCACGCGCTTGCCCAGCACCTCCTTGGCGAAGGTCTCCACCCGGTTCAGCACGGTCTGGTCGGTGTGCAGCGAGGAGACCAGCTCGACCAGCGGCATGACCGGCGCGGGGTTGAAGAAGTGCAGGCCCAGGACCTGCGCGGCCCGGTCGGTGGCGATGCCGAGCCGGGTGACCGGGATGGCCGAGGTGTTGGTGGCCAGCACGGCGTCCGGGTCGACCAGCACCTTGTCCAGGGTGCCGAGCACCTCGGCCTTGACCCGCTCCTCCTCGACCACGGCCTCGACGACCAGCTGACGGTCGGCCAGCGCCTCCAGGTCGTCGGCGAAGAGCAGGTGCGCCCAGGCGTCGGTGCGCTGCTCCTCGCTGAGCCGGCCGCGCTCGACGGCGCGGTGCAGCGAGCGGTCGATGCGGTTGCGGGCGGCACGCAGCGCCTCCCGGCCCTGCTCGCAGACCACGGTGTCGAGCCCGGCGCGGGCGAAGACCTCGGCGATGCCGGAGCCCATCTGCCCGGCGCCGACGACGGCGACACGACGGATGTCGTTCATGGCGCTCTCCTTGCTGGGGGGCTAGGCCGCGGTGCGGACGCGGACCAGGTGGCGGGCGTAGGCCTCGGTGGTGAGGAAGGCGGGCAGGGTCGCGCCGAGCGCGGTCTCCTCCAGGACCCGCACCGCGTTGTCGACCAGCTCCGGGGCGGCGCCCTCCGCGAGCAGGGTGGCCCGCTCGGCGTCGATCAGGCGGCGGATCGCTCCCGGGGTGGCGAGCGTGCCGCCGGTGAGGCGGGAGTGGTTGTGCTGCCACTGCCAGAGCTGGCAGCGGGCGATCTCGGCGGTCGCGACGTCCTCCATCAGCCCGAAGACGGCCACCGCGCCCGCGCCGCCGAGCCAGGCGGTCAGGTAGCGCAGCGCGACGGCGACGTTGGCGCGCAGGCCGTGCTCGGACGGCAGGCCGACGCTGAGCCGGTGCACGGCGAGCAGGTCCTCGGCGGTCACCTCGACGTCCTCGCGGGTGCGGTCGAGCTGGTTCGGCCGGTCGCCGAGCACCTCGTCGAAGGCGGTGCGGCAGGTGGCGACCAGGGCGGGGTGGGCCACCCAGGAGCCGTCGAAGCCGTCGCCGGCCTCGCGCTCCTTGTCGATCCGGACCTTGGTCAGGGCCACCTCATTGGCGGCGGGGTCGCGCTGCGGGATGGCGGCCGCCATGCCGCCGATGGCGTGCGCGCCGCGGCGGTGGCAGGTGCGCACCAGCAGGTCGGTGTAGGCGCGCATGAAGGGCTGGGTCATGGTGAGCGAGGCGCGGTCGGGCAGCACGAAGCGCGGGCCGTGGTGGGCGAAGTTCTTGATCAGGCTGAACAGGTAGTCCCAGCGGCCGGCGTTGAGGCCGGCGGCGTGCTCGCGCAGCTCGTAGAGGATCTCCTCCATCTCGAACGCGGCGGTGATCGTCTCGATCAGCACGGTGGCCCGGACGGTGCCGTGCTCGATGCCCAACTCGGCCTGGGCGTAGGTGAAGACCTCGTTCCAGAGCCGCGCTTCGAGGTGGTTCTCCAGCTTGGGGAGGTAGAAGTAGGGGCCGCTGCCGAGCTCGATCTGGCGCTTGCCGCAGTGGAACAGGTAGAGCCCGAAGTCGACCAGGGCGCCGATGGCCGGCTGCCCGTCGATCCGCAGGTGCTGCTCGTCCAGGTGCCAGCCGCGCGGGCGGACCACGATGGTGGCCGGGGTGTCGCCGATCCGGTAGCGCCTGCCCTCGGGGGTGGTGTCGTCGATCCGGCGCTCGATCGCGTCCAGCAGGTTCAGCTGGCCGGAGACCAGGTTGTGCCAGGTGGGGGAGGTGGCGTCCTCGAAGTCGGCGAGCCAGACCCTGGCACCGGAGTTGAGCGCGTTGACGGTCATCCGGCGCTCGGGCGGGCCGGTGATCTCCACCCGGCGGTCGTGCAGACCCGGAGCGCCGCCCGCGACCCGCCAGGAGCGGTCCTCGCGGATCGCGCGGGTGTCGGGGAGGAAGTCGAGCGTGCCGCCGGCGGCGAGCGCAGCGGCCCGGCGCCCGCGCTCGGCGAGCAGCTCGGCGCGACGGGCCGCGAAGGTGGTGTGCAGGTCGGCCACGAACTGCAGGGCGGCAGGGGTGAGGATCTCCTCGAAGCGCTCCTCGGAATCACCGAGGATCTCGATGCGGCTGGACTGGCTCATCCGGTTCTCCAGGCGGGGTGGGGGCCCGGGGCCTCGTCCCTCGACGAGGCCCCGGGCGGGTGAACGGCGGTCGGAAGCGGCGGCTCCCCAGCTCCGCTGCCGACCACCGGTGGGGGATCAGTGGAACTGCTCGGCCTCGGTGGACCCGGCGAGCGCCAGCGTCTCGGCGTTCGGGTTGACCGCGGTGGAGACCAGGTCGAAGTACCCGGTGCCCACCTCGCGCTGGTGCTTGACGGCGGTGTAGCCGTCCGCGACGGCGGCGAACTCGGCCTCCTGGAGGTCGACGTAGGCGGTCATGCCGTGCTCCGCGTAGCCCTTGGCGAGCTGGAACATCGAGTGGTTGAGCGCGTGGAAGCCGGCCAGCGTGATGAACTGGAAGCGGTAGCCCATCGCGCCCAGCTCGCGCTGGAACTTGGCGATCTGGTCGTCGTCCAGCGCGGCCTTCCAGTTGAAGGAGGGCGAGCAGTTGTAGGCCAGCATCTTGTCCGGGTACTCGGCCTTGAGCGCCTCGGCGAACTCGCGGGCCTGGGCCAGGTCCGGGGTGCCGGTCTCCACCCAGATCAGGTCGGAGTAGGGGGCGAAGGCGAGCCCGCGGGAGATCACCGGCGCCATGCCCGGCTCGACCCGGTAGAAGCCCTCGGCGGTGCGCTCGCCGGTGCAGAACCGGGCGTCGCGCTCGTCCACGTCGGTGGTCAGCAGGTTGGCGGCCAGCGCGTCGGTGCGGGCCACGATCACGGTCGGCACGTCCGCGATGTCGGCGGCCAGGCGGGCGGCGTTCAGGGTGCGGATGTGCTGGGCGGTGGGGACCAGCACCTTGCCGCCCAGGTGGCCGCACTTCTTCTCGGAGGCCAGCTGGTCCTCGTAGTGGATGCCGGCGGCACCGGCGGCGATCATGCCCTTGGTCAGCTCGAAGGCGTTCAGCGGGCCGCCGAAGCCGGCCTCCGCGTCGGCCACGATCGGCACCAGCCAGTCGGGGCCGTCGTTGCCCTCGGCGGCGTCGATCTCGTCGGCGCGCAGCAGCGCGTTGTTGATCCGGCGCACCACCTGCGGGACCGAGTTCGCCGGGTAGAGGCTCTGGTCGGGGTAGGTCTGGCCGGCCTGGTTGGCGTCGGCGGCCACCTGCCAGCCCGACAGGTAGATCGCCTGCAGCCCGCCCTTCACCATCTGCACGGCCTGGCCACCGGTCAGCGCGCCGAGCGCGTGGATGTAGTCCTGCTCGTGCAGCTGCTGCCAGAGCCGCTCGGCGCCGCGCCGGGCCAGGGTGTGCTCCTCCCGGACGGTGCCGGACAGGCGCACCACGTCGGCCGCGGAGTAGGTGCGCTCGACGCCCGCCCAGCGAGGGTCGCTCGCCCACCGCGCGGCGAGCTGCGCCGCCTGCTGTTCCTGCTGCTGCCGAACCGACTGGGTCATGATCCGCTCCAGGGGAGGTTGCGAAGGGTGTGATGATCCACACCTGCGAACAGGGTGGGTGAGTGGACGGCCGGACGGTGCCGGGCGGCGGTCGCCGGACCGCGAGACGTGATCGCCCGAAACAGCTCCGGGGGCTGGCCTTTCGGCCTGCTCCTCCGGTGCTGTCCGGCGAGCTCCGCCGGCCGCGTCACCGACTCTGGCAGGCCGGCCGGAGCCCGTCACCCGTGGGCGGGAGCCAACTTCTGCCACGATCGGCGGGCCAGGTTGCGAAGCCTGCGAAGATCCGACCGGCTATGCTGCCCGGACATCCGGACGGGCGAGGGGAGAGCGGCAGTGGGGAAGGCCTTCGCCGGGGCCAGGCTGCGCCGGCTGCGCGAGGACCGCGGACTCAGCCAGGCCGCGCTCGCCCGGCTGCTCGACCTCTCGCCGAGCTACCTCAACCAGCTGGAGCACGACGCCCGCCCGCTCACCGTGCCGGTGCTGCTGCGGCTCACCGAGGCGCTCGGCGTCGAGGCCGGGTACTTCTCGCCGGCGGACACCGCCCGGCTCACCGCGGAGCTGCGCGAGTCGCTGGCGGCCGAACTCGCCGCCGGACAGCTGGGCGCGGGCGAGCTGGACGAGCTGGCCGCCCGCCTGCCGGGCGTCGCCCGGGTGCTGCTCGACGTGCAGCGCAGCCGCCGGGCCGGCGCCGAGCAACTCGCGCTGCTGGCGGGCGACCGCGGACCGCAGGACTTCGCGGCCGCCGCCCGCAGCCCGCACGAGGAGGTCCGCGAGTTCTTCTACCGGCGTCGCAACTACGTCGACGAACTCGACACCTGTGCCGAGGAGTTGGCTCGGGCCATCGGCCTGCGGCGCGGCGAGGTGCGCACCGCCCTGGCCGACCGGCTGACCGACCGGCACGGCGTCCGGCTCGCCGCTACGGACGGCGACGGCGACGGCGACGGTGAACGGCTGCACCGCTTCGACGCGGAGACGCGGGTGCTGCGCCTGTCGCCACGCCTGCGGCCGGGGCAGCAGGCCTTCCGGATGGCCACCCAGCTGGCCTACCTGGAGCATGACCGGTTGCTCTCCGAACTCGCCGCCCAGGACAGCCCGGACGGTTCGTCCGCCTGGTCGCTGACCCGGATCGGCCTGGCCAACTACTTCGCCGCCGCCCTGGTGCTGCCCTACGGCGCCTTCCACGCCGCGGCGGAGGCCTCCCGCTACGACATCGAGCACCTGGCCGACCACTTCGGCGTCGGCTACGAGACCGTCTGCCACCGCCTGAGCACCCTGCAACGCCCCAGGCTGCGCGGCGTGCCGTTCTCCTTCGTCCGGGTCGACCGGGCCGGCAACGTCTCCAAGCGGCAGTCCGCCACCGGCTTCCACTTCTCCCGCACCGGCGGCACCTGCCCGCTGTGGAACGTCTACGAGGCCTTCGCCTCGCCCGGGCGGGTGCACGTCCAGGTGGCGGCGATGCCCGACGGGCAGCGCTACCTGTGGGCCGCGCGGGCGGTGACCCGCTCGCCGGGCGGGTGGGGCCGGCCCGGGAAGACCTTCGCGATCGGCCTGGGCTGCGAACTGCGGCACGCCGGGCGGCTGGTGTACTCCGCGGGCCTCGACCTCGCCGACGAGTCCGCCGCGACCCCGATCGGTCTGGGCTGCAAGGTCTGCGAACGGCCGAGCTGCCCGCAGCGCTCCGCGCCGCCGCTCGGCCGCCCGCTGGTGATCGACGAGCGGGCGAGCAGCTTCGTCCCGTACCCGGTGCACGAGGACCCCCGGGGGCGCGGGTGACCGCCGCGGAGACGTACCGGCCGGTGGTGGCAAGGGCCGCCCGGTGGGAGGACGAGGCGTGCCGGCACCTGCTGGTCTGGCGGGCCGGGCCGGGCTGGCGGATGGTCAGCAGCGCGGTCCTCGGCGGCGGGATCGGTGAGCGCGGCTGGGTGCTCAACGCCCAGGTGCGCCCGGGCTACGGGCGGATGGACCCGGCGGAGCACCTGGCCGAGCTGGCGGCCGCGCAGGGGCTGACCGGGCCGGGGGTCGGACTGATGACGGCGGCCCAGGTGGACGACGGCACCTGGGCCGAGGACGGCGGCGTCACCGCGGTGGTGACCACCGGCATCGGCGTACCGGCCTGGGCGGCCGAGCCCGCCGCACCGGCGCTCGTCCCGGCGGGCCGGTACGTGCCCGGGACCATCAACATCCTGGCCGTGGTCCCCGCCGCGGTCGCCGACGCGGGCCTGGTCAACCTGCTCGCCACTGCCACCGAGGCCAAGGTGCAGGCGCTGCTCGACGCCGGTTACGACTGCTCCGGGACCCCGTCGGACGCGGTCTGCGTGGCCGTGCGGACGGCCGGACCGGGCGGGGAGGTCGACCCGTTCGGCGGTCCGCGCTCCACCTGGGGCGCGCGGCTGGCCCGCGCCGTGCACGCGGCGGTGCTGGCCGGGGCGGAACGGGACCGGGCCCGCCGGGCGGCGGGACCGCCGCGGGACCATGCCGCCGTGCGGTCCACGTGCTGCCACGCGGACGTCCTCGGGCCGCCCGGCGCCCGGTCGTGCGGACACGAGTGATCTTCCTCGCACCGGGCTGCCGAAGGGCGCCGGGCGATTGACGGCCCCTCACCGCGCCCCTACCCTCGAGGGCGTAGTGATGGCGTAAGGAAGCTGGTGGAACTCCAGCACGGTCGCGCCACTGTGAGCGGGACGCCCCCGGGCGGTTCGCGAGTCAGATACGACGCCATCACGGTCCGCCCCATCGAACAGCGGGACGCACGATCCCCTGAAGGAGGCTCAACCGTGAGCACCAGTATGCCCGGGCCCAGTGCCCTGCCCGTTCCGGTCGTGGTCCCGGCGACCAAGGCGGCTGCCTGGCTGGTCGTCACCGCGCTGATCGCGCTGGCCGTCTACTACTTCATCGGCGTCGACCAGGGTGCCTACTCCGTGTTCGGCAAGGACATGCACATCCACGAGTTCGTGCACGACTCCCGCCACTTCCTCGGCTTCCCCTGCCACTGACGACCGGAAGCTGCGAAACACACCACCATGGAGAAGAGAATCATCCTGCGCGGCGTCATCGCCGGCGCAGTGGCCGGCCTGCTCGCCTTCGTCTTCGCCCGGATCTTCGCCGAGCCGCAGATCCAGGCCGCGATCGACTACGAGAGCGGGCGGGACGCGGCGCAGGGCGCCCTCGACAAGGCCGCCGGCCTGCCCATGGACATGGGCGGTCCGGACATCTTCAGCCGCACCATCCAGGCCAACATCGGCATCGGCGTCGGCATGGTGCTCTTCGGCACCGCGATGGGCGCGCTCTTCGCCGTCGCCTACGCCATCTGCCTGGGCCGCACCGGCAGGATCCGCCCGCGCGGGCTCGCCATGCTGGTGGCGCTGGGTGGCTTCCTCGGCGTCTACTTCGTGCCGTTCATCAAGTACCCGGCCAACCCGCCGTCGATCGGCCACCCCGACACCATCCGCGACCGCGGCAACCTCTACCTGGCCATGGTGGTCTGCTCGTTGGTCTTCCTGGTGCTCGCGGTCTGGCTCGGCAAGCGCCTGCAGGGCCGGTTCGGCAACTGGAACGCGACCCTGATCGCCGTCGGCAGCTACGTCGTGGCGATCGGGATCGTCATGGCGGTCCTGCCGTCGCTCGGTGAACTGTCCGACAATGTCCAGGAGTTCGGCCACCACGCGACCGAGACGCCGCTGCCGCTGACCGATCCCCAGGGCGCCATCGTGTACCCGGGCTTCCCGGCGGACACCCTGTTCACCTTCCGCTTCCTCTCGGTGGCCGCCCAGTTGGTGCTCTGGTCCACCCTCGGCCTGGTCTTCGGACCGATGGCCGAGCGACTGCTCAACCCCCGTGGCGCCGCTGCGACGGCGCCGGTGTCGGCCGGTCCCGAGCCGGTCGCCGCGGCATGACGCAGACCACGCCCGGGGCCGCGACCGCGCAGCGCGTCGCGGCCCTCGGGCCGTTCTTCGCTGTCGAGACCCACGGGAGCACCGAACCGGTCGATCCGTGGCGGCCGCTGGCCGAACTCCGGGACGATCCAGCGGTGTTGCGCGAGCGGATCGCCGGCGTCCGGGGCTACCTGGCGGCGACCGGCAGGCAGGCTCCCGAAGCGGTCGAGGAGCGGGTGGCCGCCTCGGTCACCCACCTCGGGCTGGTCGCCCGGCTGATCTCCCCGGCCTTCGGCGTCGCTGTCCTGGACGGAGCGCTGTTCCGCTACGGGCTGGGGGACAGCCGTTGGCAGCCGGCGCTCGGCGGGTTGTTCCCGCTGTCGCTGCCGGATCGCGAGCCCGAACCGGTCGCCGATCCGGCGGAGCTCGCCGATCGCCTGGCGGTCGAGCTGCTCGGTGGCCTGGTCGGGGAACTGTCGGAAGCAGTGGCCGAATTCGATGTGTCACCGCACATCCTGCGGGGCAACACCGCGTCGGCGGTCAACGGCGCGGCTGCGGCCGTCGCCCGGTCCGTCCCCGAACTGGGCGGGCGGGCCCACGAACTCGCGGCCCGTCTGCTGGACCACTCACCCCTGCGCGGCGCGGGCACCATGGCCGCGGACGGGACCGGTTTCCGCCGCCGCAGCTGCTGCCTCGTCTACCGGGCCGCGCCGGGTCGCGCCGGGGGGCTGTGCGGTGACTGCGTCCTGGCGTCGCCGCCCACCGCGCGGCCGGCTCGACGGTAGGAGGGGCGGTGCGCAGGGAGATACCCGGACATGCACTCGACCGCTTACCTCGGCAGGCGATCGACGAACCCGCGGTCCGGCGGGCGGTGTCGGGGATCGGCGAGCGGGACCGGGTGGCGGCCGTGGCGGCTCAGCTCGCCCTGCTGGGCGAGCCCGGCAGGCTCGCGCTGCTCCTGGCCATGCGTCATGCCGGCCCGATCCCGGTCTCGGACCTCGCGCTCGTGACCGGCATGCGCGACACCGCGGTCTCCCAGGCGCTCCGCCTGCTGCGGGACGCCGGTCTGGTGGTCGCGGAGCGGGACGGGCGGGTGATGCGTTACCGGCTGCGCGGTGAGCACGTCGGGCGGCTGCTCGACGATCTGCTCGCGGTGCTGGACTCCGCCATCTGATGGCGCAATGTCAAATCTTCGAACAGATACCAATGTTGACGACTGGTCGCTGACATGGTCAGATGTGAAGAACATAAGAACACCTTCAGCTGTCAGGGGAAGCCGGTCCAAGTCCGGCGCTGACCCGCAACCGTAGGTCCACCCCCACCGTGGACGAGCCGGACCACCTGCGCTGGAGTCGTACCACGAGCGCCGTCGAGGACCGCGGCGCGGTTGGGCCGGACGGCTGGCGTTCGCCGCTGCCTGGCCTCCCCGCGTCGGCTGCCCGTGGCTGACAGGGAGTCACCGATGCACGTCCGCCGAACCCGTCACGAGTCGCCGCGTGCCGCCCGCATGCTGGCAGCCGCCGTGCTGATCGCCACGGCCGGGGCGGCGGCGATCCCGCTCGGCGGTGCCCCGGCCGCCGCGGCCCCGTCGGGCGGGGCGGCGACGCCGGACCTGACCAAGGGCGCGGCCTACCTGGTCACCCCGGCGAACCTGATCAACGGCGACTACTACCAGTTCGCGGTGATGCCCGGCTACGCCGACTTCGGGTTGACCATCGACGGCGCCTTCGCGCTCGCCGCCACCCACGGGAACGACGCGGCACTCAAGAAGATCGTCGACTTCATGGACGAGAAGGGCACCGACGCTTACGGCAGCGGAGTCAACGGCTGGACCCTGATCGGGACCTCGGACGTGTCCGGCGGTGACATCGGCAAGGAGGCGCTGCTCGCCGAGGTGGTCGGCCGCGATCCGCACCACTTCGGCGGCCAGGACCTGATCGCCGGCCTCGACCAGGCGATCTGCACGGCGTCCGGCAAGCCCACCGCCGCCGTCTGCCCGGCGGCGGGCATGTACTACGGCAGCGCTTCGGTCTTCTCCCAGACGCTGGGCATCATGGCCCAGTTGCGCGCGGGCGACACCGCCAAGGCGGCCGCGCCGGTCGCCTACCTGGAGGGCACGCAGAGCGCCTCCGGCGCCTTCCCGAGTCTGCTCCCCGCGAGCGCCAAGGACGGCGGTGACGTCGACAGCACCGCGATGGCCGTGATGGCGCTCGCGCTGGTCCACAACCCGCAGGCCGACCAGGCCGTGCAGCGCGGGGTGGCCTGGATCACCGCGCAGCAGCTGGCGGACGGCGGCTTCCCGGGGGCCTCGGGCGAGTCGGTCAACTCCACCGGGTTGGCCGTGCAGGCCCTGACCCTGGAGAAGGCCGACCACGGCTCGCAGATCGCCAAGGCGCTGGCCTTCCTGGCGGCCGAGCAGAACGCCGACGGCGGCTTCCGGGTGTCCGCCGGCGGGCAGGCCGGTTCGGACCTGCGGGCCGCGACCCAGGCGGTGAGCGGCGCGACGGGGATCTCGTTCGGGACCCTGGAGGACGACCTGACCGGGTCTCCGACGCCCACGCCGACGCCGACGCCGACGCCGACGCCGACGCCCACTCCCACCGCGACGCCGACGAAGTCCCCGACCCCGACCGCCTCCCCGACGCCCACCGCGACGGCGACGGCGACGCCCACCGCGACCGCGACGCCCACGGCGACCCCGACCACGCCGGTCACGCCGACCGGCACCGCGACCGCGACCTCGTCCGCCACCGCGACGACCACCACCAGCCCGACGCCGTCCGCCACGGCCACCCCCACCGGGACGCCGTCCGCCGGCTCCTCGACCACCGCGGCCGGCCTGCCCGTCGCCGGCGGCGACACCCAGGCGCCCGGCACCGGCGGCCAGGTCCCCGCCGACGGCACCCAGCCCGGCCCGTCCGGCCTGGCGTTCACCGGCTTCGACGCGCAGCGCCTCGCCCTGCTCGGCTGCCTGCTGCTGATGGGCGGCGGTGCCGTGCTGGTGGCCCTGCGCCGCCGCGCCGCCGCGCCGGGGAAGCACCAGTGACCAGGCACCTGCCCCGACTGCCCCGCCTGCTCGCCGCGGCGGCGCTGAGTGTGGCGCCGTCGCTGTGCGGCGCCGGCCTCGCCGCCACGCCGGCGGCGGCGGACGCGCTGCCGATGGACCAGTGCACGCCGACCTCCGGCGTGGTGCTGGCCGTCGACTTCGGCCCCTGGGGCGGCCCGGTGCTGCGTGCCTGCGGGTCCACCCCGACCACCGGCTTCGCCCTGCTCAACGAGGGCGGTTGGCGGACCACCGGGACCCACCACGACGGCCCCGGCTTCATCTGCCGGATCGCCTTCAGCGGCTTCCGCGGCGGGGCGGGGTTCCCGACCCCGGACCAGGACGCCTGCGTGTCCACGCCGCCGATCGGCCACTACTGGTCCTACTGGCACGCCGATCCGGGGCAGCAGAGCTGGTCGTACAGCCAGCTCGGCGCGGCCACCTACCAGCCGGCGCCGGGCAGTGTGGACGCCTGGGTCTACGGCGGCACCGACGTCGACGGTTCCAGCGGTGGCCCGAGCTTCGCCCCGGACTCGGTGCGGGCCCACAACCCCGTTCCGGTTCCCAGCAGTTCGCCGTCGGCGCCGGCCGGCTCGGGGGGCAACCCGCCGCCCGGCGGCGGTGGGAACCCCCAGCCGCCCGTCCAGCAGCCCCCGGCCCAGCAGCCGCCGACCGGCCAGCACCCGCCGGGCGGCGGGACCACCGGCGGGGTCGGCGGCTCGCACCCGGGCCGTC